>JAEWUG010000013.1 GCA_023397215.1 Nanobdellota archaeon
GGTTTATATGGTTCTGGTAAAACAACAACAATATCAAAATTAGGTTTTTATTATGCTAAAAGAGGAAAAAAAGTAGCATTATTAGGATTAGATACTGATAGACCAGCAGCAATGGATCAGTTAGAACAAATGGCAAAAAAAGCAAACCTAGCTTGTTTTATTGATAAAAAAGAAAAAGACCCAATAAAGATTTATGAAAATTATAAAAAAGAGTTAGAAAAGTATGATCTTGTTTTAATTGATACAGCAGGTAGAGATGGTTTAAATAAAGATTTAATAAATCAAATAGAAAAAATAGATAAAAAAATTAAAGCTGATTACAGAATATTAGTTTTACCTGCAGATATAGGTCAAAGTGCAAAAAATCAAACAACAGAATTTCAAAAAGCATTATCAATAGATGGTGTAATAATTACAAGAATGGATGGAACAAGTAAAGCAGGTGGAGCATTAACTGCATGTAACCAAGCAAACTGTCCTGTTTATTTTATAGGTGTTGGAGAACAAATTCATGAAATAGAAATATTTGATCCTCTTTCTTATATTAATAGATTATTAGGAATGGGGGATTTATCTTCCCTTTTAGAAAAAGTAAAATCAGCAACAGACGAAAAACAAACAAAAAGAATTGAAGAAAGATTAAAACAAGGAAAATTTACATTATTAGATTTATATTCTCAATTAGAACAAATGAATTCTTTAGGTTCAATGGATAAAATAATGTCTATGGTCCCAGGATTTTCACAAGTAAAAAATAAAATTCCAAAATCAGAACTTGAAAAACAAGAGAAAAAAATGAAACAATGGAAATCTGCAATAAATTCAATGACAGAAGAAGAAGTAGAAAATCCAGAGGTTTTAGAAAAACAAACTTCAAGAATCAGTAGAATTGCAAAAGGTAGTGGGACTACAACAACAGAAATTAGAAGTTTATTAAAACAATATAAATTATTAAAAGAAATGATGTATTCTTCAAATGCAGAAAAAATTTCAAGTGGTGAAATTGATAAAAAAACAATGCAAAAAATAGCAAAACAAATGAAAGGTAAAATTAAGTTTTAGCTATGGTAACAAAAATAATTTGTCAAGGTGCAGAAGCAAAAATATATCTTGAAGAAGATAAAATAATAAAACAAAGAATACCTAAAACATATAGAAATCAAATATTAGATGAAAAAATTCGTTATTCTAGAAATAAAAAAGAAGCTAAAATTTTATATAAAGCAAAAAAATTAAATCTGAATGTACCAAGAATATATAATTTTAATGAAAAAGAACAAATTCCACAAGATAAAGACAAATTAATTTTAGAGTATATTAATGGAGAAAAACTTTCTGATTTTTTAGATTCTTATAGTTTAAAAAAACAAATGAATATTATGAAAAAATTTGGAAAACAAGTAGGATTATTACATGAAAATGATATTATTCATTCTGATTTAACAACATCAAATACTATTTTAAAAAAAAATAAAGTTTATATCATAGACTTTGGATTAAGTTATATCTCTAAAAAAATTGAAGACAAAGCAGTAGATATTCATTTAATTAAACAAGCTTTAAATGCAAAACATTATAAGAATTATGAAAACTTATACCTTTCATTTTTAGAAGGATATAATCCTAATGAAAAAAGAGAAATATTAAATAGATTAGAAATTGTAGAAAAAAGAGGAAGATATAAACATTAATTAAAAACATTTATATATCTTTGATATTTTCACTCATCATGGTTGAATCAAATTCAAAACAAGGTTCACAAAACAATAATTCTGTAGAAGATAATTTATCAAAAGACTATATTTCAAATAATTTAAAACAAAAAATACCAGTTACAAATGAGATTAAGGAAGCTCTTCAAAAAAAAGAAGCTGATAAAACAAAAAAAGAAATTCAAGAATTAAATAAAGAAATTCTAAAAAAATTTCCTTTTATTGAAGCTTTAGGAATTGTATCTGTAAATGTTTCAAAAAATCTTGAAGAAGAATATGAAATTTCTGAAGAAAATCGTAAAAAGAATTTAATACATTTATGCTTAATTGTTCCTGAAAAAAAAGAAAAAGATTTACCCAAAATAAAATTAGAAGTAATTAAAATTGCACAAAAAATAAATGATAAATTTTGGGTACATTTATTATTACCAAAAGACTTTTGGGAATTGGGTTTAGATTCTAAATTTGATATATTAGAAGCATTTAGTATGAGTTATCCTATTTATGATAAAGGAATACTAGCTTCATTAAGAGTAACAAGTATTCATAAAAGTTTAGTATTAAGAAAATTTGAAAAATATGTAACAACTTATGCTATTGGCGGAAGTTTTGTTAGAGGAGACACAAAAAAGACAAGCGATGTTGATGTGTTTGTAATAATAGACGATACTGATGTTAAAAGAATGAGTAGACTTGAATTATTAGAAAAATTAAGAGGTATTATTTATTCATATATTGGAGAAGCCTTAGCAATAGGCGGATCAAAAATTGACCTAAATGTTCAAGTTTATTTATTAACAGATTTTTGGGAGAGTGTAAAAGATGCTCATCCAGTAATGTTTACATTTATCAGAGATGGAGTTCCATTATATGACAGAGGTGCTTTCTTACCTTGGAAATCTCTTCTTAAAATGGGTAGAATAAAACCTACTCCTGAAGCTATAGATATGTTTATAGGAACAGGAGATAAAATGAAAGAAGTAGTTAATAAAAAGTTATTAGATATTATAATTACTGATTTATATTGGGGAACAATAAACCCAACTCAAGGACTTTTAATGTTATATGGTCTTGCTCCTCAAAATGTATATGATACTGTAAAAACATTTAGAGATACTTTTGTAATAAAAGAAAAATTAATCGAAAAAAAATATGCGGATATATTAGAAGAAATTGCAATTAAATATTACAAAGGATATGAACATGGAAAAATAAAACCAGGAGAAATAGATGGTAAAACATTAGATAAATTATTTTTAAATGTAAAAGATTTTATAGAAAGATTAAAAGAATTAAGAATTCAAATAGATCAAAAAATTCAACAAAAAGAAATAAAAGAAATTTATTATAATTTGTTTGGGATGTTAGAAGCTTTACTAAATAAAAAAGGAGAACAAATAATCTTAAAAGAATTTAATAATCAATTTATTAAAGAAGGAAAATTTCCTGAAAAATATTTAGAAAACTTAAAGTTCATAGCAAAAGTCAGAAAAGATATAATTGAAGATAAAGTAGACATAAAAAAACAGGATTCTGAAAAAAATGAAGTTGAATTTGCTAAAAAAAGAAGAGAAGTAGATAAAGCAAGAAGAAGAGCAAGCATTGTAACAAATGCATTAATTGAGTTTAATGAAAGATGTGATTTTTTATCAATGGATAGATCTAGATTCATCTTAAAAAATAACAAACAAAAGATAAATGTTTTCTTTTTGAAAAACACATTTATAGTAGATGGTTCAAATATAAGTAAAATTTCAAACAATAAAATAATTAAAAGTAATCCTGAAGAATTAGACAAACAAATATTAGAACAAAAAGGAAAAGACCATAAAATTGATTTAGAAACATTACAATTCTTAAAAAAACAATACAAAGATTTTGAATTAATTTATTAATCTTTTGGAAAATTTTTAATGCTCAAACCTAAAGATTCATTTAACTTAAATAAAACTTCAAATGAAAGAGTAATATAAATACCTCTTGATAAAAAAACAAGTTTATCTTTTTTAAAAAATTGGATAGGAGAAGTTTTTTGCATTTTTTTGAATTCTATAATCTTTAATAAATCCATTATTAAATTTAAAGAAAGATAATTTCTTCCAATTTTATTTTTAAAATCTTTTAATCTTAAATCACTTTTTTTAGAAAGAATATAATTATTATTTATCATAGCATAAATCAAAAAAGAATTAATTAAATGTGAAACAGATAAAGCAAGTTCATTTAAAATACCTATTAAAAACCTTTTTTCTTCATAATCTTTAAAATCTTTAATTAATTTATCAACAATTTCTTTATGATATTTTGCTTGAATTAATTGAAAATCCCATTGATTTAACATAAACTAAAAAAGAAAACATTGTTTTTATTCATTATTATAATTCACTTAACAAAATAATAGATTCAGCAATATCACCATTAGTCTTTTCCAAAACTTCAATAACTTCTTCTTTACTTTTATTTGTTTTTTCAATAACTAAATTAATATCTTCTTCAGTATATTTCTCTTCATTCATTTCTTCAAAATGTTCATCACCTGAGACTTGATAACTTATTTGTCCTTGCATTTTAATTTTGATAACACTAGGATTATTAATAATATAATTCCCTTCTTTAGTTTCAAAAATAACTCTAAATGCATTTATTTCTTCTTGAGCAATCCCCATCTGCTTCATCATAGATTGCATTTGCTTAGGATTAATTCCACCAAACATTTTAAATTATAAAGTGTAATACTATTTCAAGGATAATTGTTAAAATTATCATTGTAACAATAGCACTAGGTTTTAATTGAATTTTAGATTTATACTCCTCTTTAAAATGCATTAATCCTCCAGTACCAGGTAAACCAATTTCTGCCATAAATATAATATAATAAACTTCTTTTTTAAGTTTTGCTAAATGGGCCCAGGAGGAATCGAACCCCCCTCTGTCGGTCTGGAGCCGACTATTCTACCAATATACTATGGACCCTTAATACTAAAAAAAGAATTAAAACTTTTAAACTTATTTATGACATAATTAATTTTCTAAACTGCTAAATCCTTTAAACCATTAGTTTCAATCATAAAAACAGTTTCATTATCTGGTAAATTTGGACTATCAATTAATTTAGCAACTCTACTTTCTTTTTTACCCCTTCGTAAATAAATTCTAAAAGTAGAAGCATGACCAACAATATTTCCACCAATAGCCTTTGTAGGATCTCCAAACAATTGTGCAGGATCACTCATAACTTGATTTGTAACATAAACAGCTAAATTATGTTGTTCAGCAACTTTTTGTAATTGATGTAAATAACGATTAAGTCTTTGTTGTCTATCTGCAAGTTGTCCTCTTCCAGAATATTCTGCTCTAAAATGAGCTGTCAAAGAATCAACAATAACAAGTTTAATAGGTTCACCATCTTTAATTAAATCAGCAATTTTATCTAATAATAACATTTGATGATCTGAATTAAAAGCCCTTGCAACTAAGATATTTTTTAAAACTTTATCTGAATTTGCACCAATTCCTTCTGCAAATTGTTTAATTCTCTCAGGCCTAAATGTTCCTTCAGTATCAATATAAACTGCTCTTCCTGCACAACCACCTTTCTCAATAGGTAACTGAACTCCAACAGCTAAAGAATGAGCAACTTGAGTTTTACCAGAACCAAAAGCACCAAAAGCTTCAGTAATTGCTTTAGTTTCAATACCTCTTCCACCCAGAAGATCATCTAAATTTTTACTACCTGTTGTAATATAACCAATGTTTTTTCTTTCTTCAACATATTCAAGACCATCTTTAAAACCAAAATCCATTAATTCTCTAGAAGACTGAATTGCTTTTCTTGCAGCAGCCTCGCTCATTCCAGCAAGTTCAGATAACTGGGATGGAGTTAAAACAGCTAAACCCATTAAATCATAAATTCCAGCAGCTTCTAATTTAGCAACAGTACCAGGACCAACACCAGGTAAATCCATTAGAGTTGCTTCTTTTTTTTCTTCTTTTTTCTTAGATGTTTTTTTTACTTCTTTTTTTTCGTCTAAAACACCTTCTTTAATAATTTCTTCTTCCTTACTAGCCATATATTACCAAAAAACAAACTAATTTATAAGTTTTTATATCTTTCAAAATAGAATATTAAATCTTCCGACGAAAATAAACAAAAAAAGAAAAATATCAACAAGGAAAAATAAAACAAAAAGAATATCCTCAATAATCCCACCAGTTTTAATTTTAAAACCAAATCTTTTTTTGGAAAAAGGCCAAAATAACATTATTCCTTTAATATTAAATAAATCCAAAAAAAGGTGGCTTAAATAACCTATAAAAAATGCAAAAGAAAATCTTAAGTTAATTATTGAAAAAACAAGCATTAAAATAAAACCACAAAAAATGCTATGAAAAACACCTCTATGTTTAAAGAAAAGTTGCAAAGGTCTAAATAAAAAAAATTTCCCAATTTTACTATTCTTTATATCTATATCTACAAGAAGAACTCCTAAAAAGATTCCTAAAAAGTAAATAAAAGAAAAAGATGAATTGAAAAATAAAATTAAATATAAAAACATACCAAAAGCTAAATGAGTTTTAAATAACATTAAAATAAATCAAAAAAACAAATTATATATCTTTCTTTTTAACTCTCTAATTTTTGGATTAATTCTTCAACATCAACTCTAGAAACATTAGTTGCAATTAATTCTAAATTATTAAATAAACTATTTCGTCTAACATTTCCTTCTATATAAATTTCAGTTCCTAATAGATCATCTTTAAATGTATTAAATTTTTCAGGATCTTCTAATTCTTGTTCATTTCCCAAAGAATTAATATTTTCTCCAAAAATCACAACCCTAATACTTTCATTTCCATCATCTAAAACTAAATTTAAAATACCTCTTTTCTTAGGTTCTACTTTTCCATGTTCATTACAATTATAAAATCCATTTTCATCAACAACTTTCTTTCCACAATCAGGACAAATATTATAATATCTTACTGGAAAAACTTGAACAACTAAACCTCTTAATTTAACACTTTGACCATTTTGAATCTCATCAATTGTTTCTTCTTTAGTTACTTTTTTAGTTAAAACATTGTCAAAGGTTTTATTACTTTTCTTAAACTCACTAAAACCAGATAAATGAATTTCATTATTTCTAATAGAAGCATTTTTTATTTCAACAGAATCCCCTTCTTTAATCTCAGAATTTTCTATTAAAGAAATATGATTCATATCCCATAATACCACCCTACAATTACCAGTTTCATCAGCTAAAATAAAATTAGAGACCTTACCACTTTTCCCATTTTTTTCATATTCTCTTACTGGAAATAAATTAATAATTTTACCAATAACATTAACTTTTCTCATACCAGGCATAATTTCACTAATTTTCAAGTCTTGATTTTCAAAACTAATGCCTAATTCAGCAGCAATTATTTGTGCAGCACCTTCTTTAGAAATTAAACCACTTAATTTAGCTTTTTTTGCTTCAACTCTTCTTTCAATTTCATCTTTTTCAATATTAGAAGCTTTACTTATCCTATCAATCAATAAATCATAATTTTGCATACTAAGAAAAAACAAAACCTCTTTATAAAAATTATTGAAGTTAAGTTTCTTATTTTAAGAAAAAAAATTATCAATTAAATCTTGTTTTTTAAATTCTTTTAAATCAGAATATTTTTGTCCAATACCTAAATAAAATATAGGTTTTTGAGTAACATGAGAAACTGAAATCGCAGCCCCTCCTTTTGAATCCACATCAGCTTTAGATAATATAATCCCATCTATTCCTACAGCATCATTAAAATCCTTTGCTTGTCTTGTAGCATCATTTCCAGTAATAGACTCTCCTAAAAATATCTTCAAATTAGGTTTATTTACTCTAGCAATTTTTTCAATTTCTTTCATTAAAGAATCACGATTATTCATTCTACCAGCAGTATCAATTAAAACAACATCAATTTTGTGTTTACGAGCATAATTAATAGCATCATAACCCACAGAAGCAGGATCACTTCCATAGTCTTTTTTTATTAAAGGAACATTTAACTTATCTGCATGAAATTGTAATTGTTCAATTGAAGCTGCTCTAAAAGTATCAGCAGCAGCAAAACAAACACTTAATTTATTTTTTAAAAGTAAATAAGCTAATTTAGATAAAGTAGTTGTTTTACCACACCCATTAATACCAACAAACAAGATAACATAAGGCTTATCTGATTTTTTAATTAATTCAATTAAATTATCAAATTCAATTAAAATCTCATTTAAGACTTCTTTTAAAATTTTTTCTAAATTTACTTTTTTATTCTCTCCAACTATTCTTTGTTTTAGTAAATCTTTAATTTTTAAAACAACTTCATATGAAACATTATTCTCTAATAATATTAATTCTAATTCTTCAAAGAGTTCTTCAAATTTATCATCACTTAAACCATTTTTTAATTTAGGTTGTTTTTTTTCAGATTTTTCTTCTGTTTTTGTTTGTTTTTTATTTACTGTTTCCTTCTTTTCTTTAGCTTTTTTTTCCCCTTTTTCTATTTTTATTTCTTTTTCAATAATTCCAGAACTAATATCTTCACTTTCATTTTCTGCTTTTTTTAACCAATTTTTAAGCTTATCCTTAAATGAATTAAACATAACCATTAAAATACAAGAGACTTTAAAAATTCTTTTAAGTTATTTAAATTATGATTACCTTTAACATTTTATATGAAGCATTAAGAAAAGAAAAATATAGTGATAATTTACAATTATTACCTAAAAAGTTTTTACAAGAGTCTCAAGAATATTTTAATGAAAAAAAAGAATTTCTTAACAAAGAAAGTGATATTTTTAGTGAACTCTCAATTAAAACAAAAAAAAAGTTAGAGAATGCATATGCAAGTTTAACAGATTTATTAAGACTTAGAAAAAAGAAAATATTAAATTTGGCATTTATTGCAAGTGAAGTAGGAATAAGTAAAAAAGATTTTGAAAATATGTTAACTTTTGAAAAAGATTTATTTCAATCAATAGTTAAAGCATTAGAAAAAGCACAAAAAGATAAAGAATCAGAAATGAATCAAACAAATAACAATAATCAATTAAAACATAGATTAATCAGATTTATAGAAGATGTTCCAGAATTTTTAGATTTTGAAGGAGAAGAAATAGGACCTTTTGAAAAAGGAGAAATTGCTAATTTAGAGCAAGAAATAACTGAATTTTTAATAAAAGATAAAAAAGCAGAGTTAATTGATGAAGAATATTAACACAAGTCTTAAAAATACAAATTTCTTATTTTTATTAACACAGTCCCGTAGTCTAGTGGTCAAGGATGCAGGGTTTTGGTCCCTGTGACCCAGGTTCGAATCCTGGCGGGGCTATTTCTTAAAAGAATGAATGATTAAGAAAGCTAACCAAATATTTATAAATGTAATTTTGGAATAAAGATTATGGAACAATTAGAAAAACCTACATGGGTAAAAATGTCTGAAGAAGAATTAAAAAAGATTATACTAGAACTATCAGATAAATATTCTCCCAGTCAAATAGGGATTATATTAAGAGATCAATATGCAATTCCCACAGTAAAAATATTTGGAAAGAAATTACAAGCTTATTTAAAAGAATTAAATATTGAAATAAATGAAGATTTAGAAAATGCAACAAAAAAAGTCGAAAATTTAAAAGAACACTTTAAGAATAATGTAACAGATAAAAAAGCAAAACATAAATTACAAAGAGCTCAAGCAAGATTAAATATTACTAAAAAATATTATAATATTTCTACACGAGACAAAAAGAAAAAGAATTAACTATTATAAAGATTACACAAATATTTTTAAGCAATTGAAGATTTTTTATTAAATGTTAATAGAGGTTGAGAATTTTACAAGAGAATTTTTAGAAAAGAGTAAGAATAAATCAATAAGAATTATTTCTCATTATGATACAGATGGTATAACTTCAGCAGCAATCTTAGCAAAAACATTTCAAAGGTTGGATTTAAAATTCAGTATTAATATTGTTAAAGGATTAGATGAAGAGATAATAAAAAAGGAATTAAATAGAAATAAAAAAGAAATATTAATTTTTTCAGATTTAGCTTCAAATTCACTTAATTATTTTGAGGATTCAGAAAACCCTATTTTTATATTAGATCACCATGAAATAAAAAAAGAAGAAATAAATAAGCCAAACTTAAAAATATTAAATCCACACTTAACAACAGAACCAGAAAATAATAATTGTACTGGTGCAGGAGTTTGTTATTTATTCTCAAAACAAATAAATGCAAAAAATAAAGATTTAGCAAAAATTGCAATAATTGGTTTAATAGGGGATAGACAAGAAAATAACTTATCAAAAATAAACCAACAAATAATTAATGATTGTGAAGAATTAAATACAAAAAAAGGAATAATCCTTTATCCAGCAACAAGACCTTTAAGAAGAACATTAGAATATTCTACTTCTCCTTATATTCCAGGAGTTACAGGAAATCAACAAGGTGTAACAGAATTATTAAGAGAAACAGGAATTGATTATGAGAAATCATTATTGGATTTAAATAACCAAGAAATGTCAAACTTAATAACAGGAATTTTACTTAGAAGAACAAAGAAAAATAATTCTGATGAAATTTTAGGAAATTTATATATTCTGAAATTTTTTAATACACAAGAAGATGTAAGAGAAATTTCAACATTGATAAATGCTTGTTCAAGATTAGGATTTTCAGATATAGCTTTATCTTATTGTTTAGAAAATAAAAGTGCAAAGAATCAAGCATTAGATATTTATACAAAATATAAACAAGAATTAGTTTCTGGACTAAAAGTTGCAGAAAAAATGGAAAAAATTAGTGGAAAAAACTTTGTAATATTAAATGCAAAAGATCAAATTAAAGATGCAATAATTGGAACAATTTGTTCTATGCTTTCAAGTTCATCAATTTACAAAGAAGGCACAATTCTTATAGGAATGGCATATAATGAAAATAAAATCAAAGTTTCAGCAAGGATTGCAGGAAGACAAGGAAGAAACCTAAAAGAATTAATGGAACAAACAATAATAGAATTTAAAAAAGAAAATCCAAATTCACTTGCAGAAGTAGGCGGACATAATATGGCTGCAGGTTGCTTAATAGAAAAAGAAAATGAAAAAACATTCTTAGAAAAACTAAAAAAGAATTTGGAAATTGAAATAATAAGAGTATAAACACAAAGCTTTTAAACAAAATAATCTAAAAAATTCTATGACAACAAGAGAAAAAGCAAAATTTGTAAAGATTAGGTGTGCTAAATGTAAAAACACACAAATAATTTACGGTAGAGCTAGTACAAAAGTAAAATGTTTAGAATGTGGCGGAATAGTTGCAATACCAAGTGGTGGAAATGCAAAAATAAGAGCAAGAGTTGAAGAAGTTTTACAATAAAATGATAAATTCATCAATTATAACAGGAATTATTTGTATTATTACATCAATTATCTTATTCTTAACTAAAATACCTTATACATATTCAATAATATTCTTATTATTTGGAATAATTTTAATTCTTAATTCAAAAAATGAAAATAAAATAGAAGAAAGAAAAGATTTAAAATAAATTAAATATTAAAAGAACTATGAAAGAAATAATTCTCTCAACAACACAAGAAATACCTAATAAAAAAATAAAAGAAATTTTAGGTGTTGTAAAAGGAAATACAATCAGAGTAAGAAATATAGGTGTAGATTTTGCAGCAGGACTAAAAAATTTAATAGGTGGAGAAGTTAAAACATATACTCAAATGACAACACAAGCAAGAGAAGAAGCATATAATCGAATGATAAATGAAGCATTAAAATTAAATGCAGATGCAATTGTTGGAGTTAGATTTTCAACATCAGTAGTTATGCAAGGAGCTTCAGAAATGTTAGCTTATGGAACTGCAGTTAAATTAAAATAATTTTTTATAACATCCACCTTTAATTTTACCCCAATTTTCAGGTTTATATTGTATATCTAAAAGTTTAAGATCAATTTTTGCAAGATGACACAAATCTAAGAATAAATCTTCAGGTAACAATCTTCTTTGGGAATAATAATTTTTCAAAGAAGAAACAGAACATTTAATACCAAATTGTAATAAAGAACTAATAGAAGGACAATTTAAATTATTTTTACATTTTTCTAAAAAAAATCTTTGGCCATTTTTTTGATTAAAAAAAACTCTATTCATAATAACAAATAAAATAAAATCTATTTATATTTAACTGCGACACCAATGAAATACAAATGTTTAAAAACCTCAAATTAAAAGATATATTATGAAAAAACCAAAAACAACAAAAAGATATTGTCCTTATTGTAAAAAAAGAACTACTCAAAAATTAAAAGAACCAAGCAAAGGAAAAGCAAGTTCTTTAAAACGAGGAGGAAAAGTAAGAATCAGATTACGGGGTCTTTGGAGAGGGGTTGGAAACAAAGGAAGATATAGTCGTATGAAGAACCAACAAAAAGGAAAAAGAAAGACAACTAAAAAAACAAATATTATGTATACTTGTACTGTTTGTAAAAAATCAAAATATCAAAAACAAGGAAAAAGGACAGGTAAATTATTAATTGAATAAAATGGCAGAAAAGAAAAAGTTTATGGATGTTCAAGCACCTTTATTAAATAAAAATATAGAAGTTTTGGGAACACCTGCAGAATTAAAAAATAAAACAATAAAATTAGATTTAACAAGAAAGTTAAAAGGAAAAGGATTAAATGTAACTTTTCAAATAATTGATTCTAATAATAATTTATTTGCTGTTCCTAAAAAAATGGAATTAAATAGTTCTTATATTAGAAAAATAATGAGAAAAAGAGTAGATTATGTAGAAGACTCATTTATTACAAATTGTAAAGATGTATCTATTATTATAAAACCTTTTTTAATTACAAGGAAAAAAGTTTCAAGAGCAGTAAGAAGAAAATTAAGAGAAGTTACAAAAGAATTTTTAATAGAATATGTTAAAGAAAAAAATTATGTTGATGTTTGTCAAGATTTATTTAATTCACAACTTCAAAAACAAATGTTACCTAAATTAAAAAAAGTATACCCATTAGCATTTTGTGATTTAAGAATTTTAGAAACAAAAAAAATTAATGAACTAACTTTTTTAGGATTAGAAGTTAATGAAGATGAAGATGACGAAGGTGAAGATTATATCAAAATTAAAGATGAAGATGACGAAGGTGAAGAATAATGCCTAGTAAAAATAAACCAAAAAGATTTGATAGAAAAAGAAAATTTGAAGTAGCAAGAAGAAGAAAAAGAAAAAATTTATTATTAAAGGGTTCTAAAAGGTCTAGAAAAAAAAGACCAAAAAATAAAAAAATACAACAAGAAGAATAAAAATGGTAATTCAACAAACATTTGTTTTAATAAAACCTGACGGAGTAGCTAGAGGATTAATTGGAGAAATAATAAAAAGATTTGAACAAAGAGGATTTAAAATTGTTGCCTTAAAATTAGTTCAAGTAAATAAAGATTTTGCAAAGATGCATTATAATGAAGAAATAGAAAAAAGAAGAGGAAAACAAGTAAGAGAAGCACTATTAGATTATGTAACTTCAGGTCCTGTTGTTGCAATGGTTGTTGAAGGAGTTGATGCTATTGAAAATGTTAGAAAGTTAGTTGGTTCTACTGAATCAAAATCAAGTTTACCTGGAACAATTAGAGGAGATTATTCACATGTTAGTTTTGACTATGCTGACCAAAATCATTTACCTGTAAGAAATGTTGTTCATGCTTCTTCAGACAAAACAGATGCAATAAATGAAATATCTTTATGGTTCTCTATTGATGAATTCTTTAGTTATAGATTATCTAGCGAAGAATATTTATATAATTAATTTCTTTCAATTTTTTCAATATTACTAGAATCATTTTTTGAAACTTTAATAACATGATCAACAAAACCTTCTATTTTTTGTTCATGTGAAACAATAATTATTTGATTAGCATTAAGTTGTTCAAAAATATCTCTCATTTTATCAATTTGTTCTTGAGCAAAACCATCTGTTGGTTCATCTAAAATAACTAAGTCTTTTGTATTAATTCTAGAAAGAATAGAATTAAGTACTTGATTTAATGCAAGTCTATAAGCTAAAGCAACTGCAGTTCTTTCTCCACCAGATAAAAATTCATAGTCTAATTCATAATCTTGATTAGTAATTATTGGAGTAAAATTATCATCTAATCTAACACTTAATGGTTGGTTAACTAAAAGATTAAACCAATTTGAAAATAAATTTGAAAATTCACTTCTAATTTTAATTAAAACATTTTTCTCAGTTAAAGTAATAATCGACAAAAATTTATCATTTAACCAATCTCTTAAATTTAATAAAAAACTAACTTGTTCTCTTAATTCTTCTTTATCTAAAATATCTTTTTTTAATTCTTCTAAAGAAATTTTTAGAATCTCTAATTCCTTATTACTTTCTGCAAGTTTTATCCTATTATTATTTAAATTATTATTTGCAATTTCATAATTCTGTTTAATCTTAAAAAAATCATCTTTCAATAAACTAAAATCTTTTAATTTTTCTTCTTGTTCTTTAATTTTTTCTTCTAAAGTACTTATCTCATTAAGATTTCTATCTAAAAAAAATAAATCACTTTTTATTTTAATTTCTAATTCTTTTAAATATTCAAATTTAAGTTTATTTCTTTCTAAAGATTCTTTATCTGTTTCATAATCAGAAATTAATTGTTTTTCTATTTCAATTTCTTTTTTAAGTTGAACTTTTTTGATTATTGAAGTTTCAAGTTCTCTTTCGATTTCTTCAATATCATATTGAGCTTTTTTTGTTATTTTTATTTTATGATCTAATGAAACACTTTGATAACAAGTTGGGCAATTTTCTAAAGAATTAACTTTTTCCTTGAGATTAATAAAAGATTCTTTTTTAGATTCATTAAGTAGAATAATTGAATTAGTCTTCATTAAATTTTGGTTTTTCTCTTCTAATAATATTTTATGTTTATCAATCAATTCTTTTATTTGTTTAAGTCTATCATATGAAAAATCTATATTTAATGAAGTTTGTTTTTGCA
This sequence comes from Nanobdellota archaeon, assembly GCA_023397215.1. Taxonomy (GTDB): domain Archaea; phylum Nanobdellota; class Nanobdellia; order Pacearchaeales; family GW2011-AR1; genus JAGVXH01. The sequence goes on from JAEWUG010000013.1 coordinate 14,789, forward strand.
TATTTAAAATTTCTTTTTGAACTCTATCTTGCATTATTTTTTTTTGTTGTAATGTTGCTTTATTTTTTTCTAGAGAAGTATATTCTAAATTATTTTTATCTATTTTTTCTTGTAATGTTAATAATTGTTCATTAACTTTTTCTTTTAATTCAGCTAAATTTGTATTTTCTATTTGTAAATTATTAATTTCTCTTACTAACCTAATTCTATATTCGTCTTTTTCTTTTAATTTTTCTTTTAAAAGATTTAATTCCCCAATTAAAATTTCTTTTAACTTAATTGTTTCTTTAATTTTCTGAAGGAAGATATTAGTATTTTCTTTAATTCTTTTATATCTATCAATTCCAAAAATATGTCTTATTGTATCTAATCTTATTTCAGAATTTTCTTGAATAATTGATTTCATTTCTTCTTGAGGTGTATAAACAGTATATTTATAGAGCAAATTTGATTTTTTCGCAAATTCTTTAGGATAATTCAATAATTGCATAACTTTATTTTTTACTTCAACAGTTGAAAGTTCTTTTGAATCTCCATCAATGGATAATATATTCTTTTCTTGAGTAATAGAACCTGATTTTGTTTTCTTAATTGTTCTTTCAATCTCAATAATTTGTTCATTAATCTCAAAAATAATTTTTGCAAAAGCATTATCTTCCCCTTGTCTCAATAAAGAACTTCCTTTTTGCCCTGGTTGTAATCCAAATAATGCAAATTGTATTCCTAATAAAATAGAAGTTTTACCCACACCAATCTCTCCTGTTAACAAAGTAGACCCTTTTGGGAAATCTATTTCCAAAGACTCATAACTTCTAATATTTTTTAAGATTAATTTTTTAATAATCATAATATTTTCTCCATATTTAAAATAACTTTTAATTCATCAATTATTCTATCCTCAAATACAGCATTTTTTTCGTCATCATTCTTTTCAATAGATAAAGAATTCATAATCTGTGGTAAGAATTTATTAAATTCATTTGGATTTTGATTAGAAAATTCTTCAATAATTGTCTTTTCTATTTTTTCAATATTTTCGAAATCATTTTCATTAACAGTGATATTATTTTCAATTGTTTTTAATTGAGAAATATTTCTTAAATAAGCAAAAGCCTTTTTTTTATCAATAAATTCTTCAATTTTACCAAAATTAATATCTCCAGTTTTACCACTTAACAAAGTCCCTTTTAATTTTAATAATAAAATTTTATCATTAAGATTATATCTATCTAACTCATTAATAATCTTCTCAGTTGCATCAATACCATTATCTAATTCTAATTCAATATAAACAACTTCTTTCAAGGGTAATTTAATATTATAAGTTTTAAGTTTATCATTAATTTCAGTAATTTGAAAACTACCACACTTTAAATCAACTAACTCTTGAAAATTATTTGGAAAAATAGGGCCTGGATAAATAAAATGTTGATTTTTATCTTGTAAATGTCTAACCTGATGAATATGACCTAAGGCATAATATTGTGCGAGTGGTAAATTAATTTTATTAATTGAAGGCATATTTTCCATTGCAACTTCATTAATTGTAGTATGTAACATAAAAATAGTATAAGGATTTACAGAAGAAAAATAAACTCTTTTTAATTCTTCAATTTCTAAACCTGATTTTTTACCAGAATAACCATAAATAGCAATACCATCATGAATATAAGGAATTAATTTTATACTATTATCATCTTGTATTTCAAACTTTTCCATATTTTTACAAAAACCTGCTTTTTCCAAGACATCTAAAAAAGTTTTACCAGATGCAGAATAATCATGAGAACCTGCAATTAAATATACAGGAATATTTGCATCATTAATTCTCCTAAATTCAGCAAAAGTTTCTTTTAATATCTCAATAGACGGATATGCAGAATCAAATAAATCTCCACAAATTAAAACAAAATCAACTTTTTCTGTTAAAATAATATCAATTGCTTTTTGAAAAGATTTAAAATTTAAGTCTTGCAAACTTGGAAGTCTCCAACTACCTAAATGACAATCAGCTAAATGTGCAAATTTTACCATAATCAAAAATTAAAATGTTTAATTAATATTAGAAAAATTGAATTATATTTAAAGATAGTTATAATTTAGTTTGTACTAATAAGAAACATTCTATTTTATTCAAATTGTTTATTATAATAACTTTGTCTATATATTTCTCTATTAATCTTCTCTTTAGAAATAGTTGTTAATAATTTTTGTAATATCCTATTTTGAAATTCTTTTTCTCCACATAAACTTGAAGCAAATCTATTTATCTCTTTAGAAACACAATCATGAGAATAACAAAAGCCAACAGGTTTTTTTAAATGCATTGCTGCTAAAACATTTTTACTATCATGAATTTTCGCAATCACTAGATTATTACTTTTTTCTTCTATTTCTTTTAAATTATATTCATGTTTTGGAGATCTAATTTTATTAACAATAATTCCGTCAATAGGAGTTTTTTCTTCCTTAGCTAAAACAGCTGCTTTCAGAGAAGTTTCAAGAGTTACATGATCTGGAGTTGTAACAATAAATACTCTATCACTTGCTGCAATTACTGGCTTTAATTCATCATAATTAGGAGAAGAATCTAAAAGAATAAAATCATATCTATTCTTAAATTTAGATAAAATTTGTTTTAATTTAAACACCTCAAATTTGTCTTTATAATATAAAGATGCAGGAATAATATCAATACCATTTGATTCATAAATAGCATTATGTAATGGAACTTCACCTAATGCATCATGTAATGTTAAATCACTAACTAAATCTAAATAAAGACCAATATTAGGAGCAGAAAAATTACAATCAACTAATAAAACTTTTTTATTATAATTATTAGCCAAAGCATAAGCAGTTTCAAGAGCAAGAGTAGTCTTACCAACACCACCTTTTACAGAAATAAACGAAATAATATTATTATCCATAAATCCTCCTTTAATAAATCAATATATATAATATAATATATAAATCTTTAGTCAAAAATTAATTTTTTTTCTTGATTCTAAATATAATCAAATAAACTAAAACAATAATTAATATTGTTAAAATTACTTGTGTTGTATCAAAGAAGTTTAATAAAACTAAGTTACCACATTCAATCTTTTTGGTTTGATCCTTACAATAACTTGGGATTTCACTTTCTGGAGACTCACTCTCCCAAACAGCTTTCATATTATAAACCTTAAAATCATCAGTATCACAATCTCCAATAATATTACTCACTTTCATTTCACAAGAACCTGTAATTTGATAATTTATAGTTCCTCCAGAATTATACCCTGTTTGATTATATTTAGTTCCACAATTCCCTTGTTCTTCGTCCCATGAACATTTACAATCATGAACATAAATTTGATTACCATCATCTAAAAATTGTATAGAACTACAAAAATATTCTCCATTAATTTCTTCTACACTTTTTAATCCAACATTATAATCATCTGCCTCACATGTTTCTTTTGTAATATAATCTCCACAATCACTATAATCTAAACTCGCAACACAACTACCCCCATCACATTTATATCCAGCAGGACAACAAACTTTTTTATTATAGCCATTCTCCATATAACAATTATCTAAAGAATTGATTAGTTGTATTTCTTCTCCTCCTATAATCCATTTGCTTCCATCTCTCTGACAATAAGGTAAATCTTTTGGAGAAAACAAGAAATTTACAAAGTCAGTATCTTCTTTTTCATTAGAACTAACACTAACAGAAGTATAATAATCACCTTCTTGTCTAAGTGTTAACTCAAATTCAGCACCATCTTGACTTAAACCTTCATTAATGTTTAATGTATTCACAGTAGGTTCTTCTTGCAATCCGACCATATACCATTTATAGTATAATTCTTCACCTTTTTCATCATAAGTTCTAGGATCAAAAGAATATAATGCATTAAAATAAACTTTATTAGACAAACTTGAATCTACAAATCTTTCAGGGTAAACAATACAAGCACAAGGTCTATCATTTAAACAAAAACCTTTATTTTCACATAAACAATAATAAACATTATTATCCTTCACTAAATCAATAATAAATCTCTCCCCGCTACAAAAGTAATTAACATCAAAAGAAATATCTTGAGTTTTATTTCTATCTCCTGAAGAAATTTCAACATCAAAATCATAATTTAATATTAAATCTTTTTTATTTAATGTATCTCTAAACAATGCAGTATTATAATCCCTTAGTTTATATAATTTAATTAAAGAACCATCAGAATAATATTCAGTATAATTATAAACATCATAACCTTTACTAAACTCACCTAAATTTGAATATTTAGTACTAAGAGTTAAATTAATCCATAATTCTTTTCCTTCACCAATATAATCTAATTGTTTTTGGACATAAAAATCATCTAATTCAGGAGGTAAGAAAATAGAAGGGAAAAAATCATTATCACCAATATTTTTAACTAAATATTGTATCTTGATATCTTTATCACTAACTTCTATTTTACTATCTTTAATCTCAAAATTACCATGATTATTTTCAACATCAAATAATTTGATTGATTCTATATCTGATACAATCATATTATCACTAAAATCTCTAGCTATAACATAATACCAATATGATTCAACTACTTCAGTCATATTAAAACTACTTAAATCAAATGAAAATTTAGTTATTGGTCCTTCTCTTTCAATAGAAGTAGCATAAATAAAGTTTATAAGATATTGGGGTAAAACTGTATTAAATATTTGAACTTCATCAATTAAACCAACAAAATTTTTTCCAATAATCAATTGATCATCAGGTCCATAATCTGCAGAAGTACTTGAAGAAGTTGAAGTTCCAATTAATTCACCATTTAAATAAAGTTTTAATTCATATAATCCGTTAACAGAATTATAATTATGAGTCATTGCAATATGATACCATTGATTTTCTTCAAAACTTTTTTCATATGTAATTATATTACCAAATCCAAAATCAGCAACTATCTTATTATTATACATTCTAATATATCCTTCATTACAATTATTATCACAAAAAATATTTTTATCTGTTGAATCTAATTTTGTAGGTTTTATCCATGCAAAATAACTCGCTGCTCCATTAAAATTATTTTCTTTTTTAGAACCTAAAAGTAAAGGAAACTCATGACTTAAATTATAAAAATTATTTAAAGTAAGAGTATTTGTTCCATCAAAACTTAATGCTTTACCATATCTCCCATCTTCACTAAAAGAAGCATCTAAAGTATAATAACTTCCTAAATCACTTTCTCCTTCAAAACCTGAAGAATATATCCTATACAAAAAAGGATAAATAAATCCTAATGTTTCTTCACTTTCTTTATCAGTAAAATACAATTCAAAAGAAGTTAAAGATGGTTCTCTAATACTTATTTCTATTTTTGATTCTTGTTTCTGTACATATTCATCAAAAGTACTCTTTGGAGTAGGAGGTCTTAAAAAAGAAACAATAGGTTTATCAGAATCTCTAGAATAAACACCTTGAAAATCACAATAACAAAAATAATCACTACCACTCAACTCACATAATCCAAGTTTACCAATATTACATAAACAGAAATTACTAGTTCCATCACAAGTATTAGGCATATCTTGCCATTCTCCGTTTGCATTACAATAATCTAAATCTCCATCTTTATCTAAGTCTATAGGAGAGGTTTGAGGAGAATAACAATTTTTCTCAAAAACACAGCTATTAACACTACTACAACAAGATTTATCCTCTGTATTAGAAATTATTCCTAAATTACTATTTTCTGCAACTTTTCTATAAAAACCAATTTCAGAAGAATCGTCACCACAACACATATCATTCATCCAAGTTTTACCACAACCTTGACAACATGCTTCTGAAGTATCAGCTTCAAAAACACCTGTAACAGAATGTTTATGATCTCTCATAGCAGTATCTCCTCCACATCCACTTACATCTCCATCACATTTACGACTATAATATTCTACAACTAATCCACACATATTATGATTATGGTCTGCACATCTATATTTAGCACTTCCAAAAATACATCCACCACATTCATAACTTCCACATCTCTCCCCATTTAATGCTGTTAATGTCATAGAAGAACTAGTACAAAGAGAATTAAATTTCCTAGGATCAATTGTATGCGTATGATAAGGAAATTTATTATTTCCACTACAAAAAGTTTGTGAACAAACACTTTGAGTAACATCAGAAGTAAAGACAAGGTTTACAGAAGGATTAGAACTTGAACCTGAAACACCAGAATATGCTTCACTATATAATGTTGTACCATTAGAAAGTGTTCTTCTACAAGAATTAGAAGAAGGATCATAAGAAAAACCTTCACTACTCTTTTGACAAGTATAAGCTTGTCCATCAGAACCACAAGCACCATCAGAATAACTACCTGAAAAACAACCACCACTACACCATAATCCTCCATTAGATTCACATCCACTAGTCGTATAATGACATGAACCTCCTGAAAAATAAGTACCTTCTGAACAACGATAACACGAACCGTCATAATAATTTGCACCAGAAGAACATGGATTAGAAGGAGTAGAAGAAGAACCAGAATCACCTAAATCCAATTTTTCTTTTGTTCCATCGGGCCAAGTGACTGTTGGTTCACCCATAGTAGGCCTATTAGGAACACAAGGATAACCCCTTTCATCTTTTTCTCCAGCTTCACAGGCAATACTAAAAAGGCTAGAAGAAAGAATAAAATAAAACATGAAAAATATTATTATAAAAATATAAAAATTAAACTTATTTTTTTTCATTATTACACCCTTTTAATAATAAAAAGTATAATCTATTCTTTAAATATCTTTTGTTAAAAAACTATAATTTTGTTATTACAAAATCATTAGGGTCTGTTGTATCTTTAGACCACATTTGAGGAGTTCCAAAAGAATATGCAGGTATTTCTGAATTAGATTCTCCTGCAATAGAATCTATATGTTGAAAAACTTCTTGACCTGATAAAATATTATCTCCATTTAAATCATAACTTTGATTATATTTTTCATTAAAAGCAGATGTCAAATGATCTAATAAAATTCTCCCTTTTGTTTCTTCATCTTTTTTTGAAGAAGTATAAACCAATATATTATCC
>JAEWUG010000040.1 GCA_023397215.1 Nanobdellota archaeon
AACAACAGCGAGCATAGCACCATTTGCTCTAGCTAAATGCATTGGAGCTCTTTGAAGTAATGTATAAATTGATTCAGGTGTTGATTTTATTTTACCTTCTTTTAATAAAATTCTCAAAGGATTAAAATAACCACCAAAATCAATTAAAGCTTCACCATATCTTAATACATTTAAAACAACAGGATCTCCTTTAATTAAATCATTCCACCAAGTAGATAATCTAACTGTATTAATATGTAAAGGTCTCTCATACTTATTTTGACTAAGTAATATTGACAATCTCTTTCTATACCAAGAAATAAGTTCTTCATCAAATTTAATTGAAACATCATCTAACAAAATAATTATATCAATATCTGACTTATCACTTAAATCCATTTTAACAGAAGAACCAAAAAGAACAATGGATTTAATCATATTATCAAATTCTTTGTAAACTTTTGTTGCAAAATCCATTGCAATATCTCTTTCATGTGCTATTAGTAATGTTTGGTTTACAATAGGTTTTGTAAGAGATAAATTAGCATTAGACTTTGTTTCTTTTTTTCGATTAGATTTATTATTAGAACTCTTTGCTATTTTAGAATTATTTTTTGTTACCTTCCTTTTATTACTAGAAGTTTTAGTCTTTTTCACCATCTTTTCATTAATAAATAGTAGTTCTATTTTATAAATCTTCTGATTAAAAACAAAACAAAATTTAAAAACACAAAACAACTTACATTTTTATGAAAACATTAAATCTTCATTGTGATTATATAAAATTTAAAGCATTAAAAAAGGCTTTAAAACAAATAGAAGAAATTTCCCCAAATCAGGAATTAGTTGGAGAATCAAAAGAATGTCTAGTGGTATTAACAGCAATAGAAAAAAATGATAATACAAAAGAATCAATTGAATTATTAATTAAAGATATAGAAAATATATTAAGTCAACTTCAAACAAAAAACATAGTATTATATCCTTATGCACACTTATCTAAAAATTTAGGTAATCCACAAATAGCAATAGAAATATTAGAAAAAACATATTCAATCTTAAAAGAAAAGTACAATGTAATAAAAGCACCTTTTGGTTATTATAAACAATTTGAATTAAAAGTTAAAGGTCATCCCTTAAGTGAACTATCTAGAGAGATTAATATTAATGAAGAAAAACAAGAAGAGATTAGTGAAAAATTACGAGAACAATTTTTAAAAGATATTTCAAAGTCAAAGTTAGATACTTCTAAATTAAAAGAAAATGATCATAGAATCATTGGAAAAAAAATGGACCTTTGGAGTTTTAATCCTGTTGCTCCAGGAATGGTTTTTTGGCACAATAAAGGACTTAAAATAAAAAATAATTTAATAAAACTCTGGAGAGAATTACATAGAGAAGCAGATTATCAAGAAATTTCAACACCTCAAGTTATGGATAGAAAACTTTGGGAAATTTCAGGTCATTGGTCAAAATATGGAGAAAATAATTTTAAAACAAATTATGAAGGAAGAGACTTTATTGTTAAACCAATGAATTGTCCTGGTGGTATGTTAGTTTACAAAACTTCACCAAAGTCATACAAGGATTTACCATTAAGAGTAGGAGAAATTGGAACAGTTCATAGAGTAGAATTATCAGGAGTATTAGCTGGATTATTTAGAGTAATACAATTTAATCAAGACGATGCACATATATTCTGTACAGAAGAACAATTAGAAAAAGAAGTGAAAGCAATAATTGAATTAATTAATAAAACATTTTCTTATTTTAAATTAGAATTTGATCATGTAGAACTTTCAACTCGTCCTGAAAAAAGAATTGGTAATGATAAAATTTGGGATTTATCAGAGAAAGCATTAGAAAATATTTTAATAAAAACAAAAATGAAATATACAATAAACAAAGGAGACGGAGCATTTTACGGACCTAAAATTGATTTTCACTTAAAAGATTCTCTTAATAGAACTTGGCAATGTTCAACAATTCAATTAGACATGGCTCTTCCAGAAAGATTTGATTTAACATATACTGATGAAAAAGGTAATGAAAAAAGGCCAATTATGTTACACAGAGTAATTTATGGAAGTATTGAAAGATTTATTGGTATAATCACAGAACACTTAAATGGAAAATACCCTTTATGGCTTTCTCCAAATCAAATAAAGATCTTAACATTAAATGATAATACAAAAAAATATGCACAAGAAATTTATCAAAAATTGTTTAATGAAGGATTTGAAGTTGAATTAGATGAAAGAAATGAAACTATGAATAAAAAAGTAAGAGATGCACAAATTCAAAGATATAATTATATATTAACAATAGGTGAAAAAGAATTAAAAGAAAATAAAATAGCAATTAAAAGAAGAGATGAAAAAGAGATACAAACAATTTCTCTTGAAGAATTTATAAGAATTATTAAAGAAGAAATAAAACAAAGAAAGAATTAAATACTTTAATTTTATTAAAATATTATGAGGTGGAGTAAATTTATACTTTTAATTATTGCAGTTATAACATTAGCAATAGGAATCACTTTGTTAACAATGTTATTTCAAATCCCTCAAGAGAATATACAAGAAGAAAATCAAAGTTTTTTAGATAAATCTTCAGAAATAATGAATAATGCTGAAAAGTTACAAGATTTAAAAGAAAGATTTAAGAAAGGAAGTTATATTCTAACAACAGTAGCTTTAATTGAGTTAATAATAGTATTAAGATTATTTAATTAAAATTATCTAATTACCCATGTCTGGATAATAATAAAAGAGATTGCTACAAGACTTAACAAACCTTTAACAGCTAAAAAAGCAGGATTAATTATATTAAAAAAAGGCAAAGTAAAAATACCTGCAATAAAAGCAATACTTCCCAATATAAAAGTTGTAATTGCAGTAAATGTTCTATCATTCATTGTATCTTTAATTCTTTTAAATAATCTTCTAGGATGTGACTCAAAAATAAAACCAATTGATAAAATAATAAACCACATAGACTCAACATATTTTTCGATAGAATAGTTAAAAAAACTATCACTAACAATAGAACTAAAACCTAAAATAGAAATAATTGAGAGAACAATAACAAAAGGACGAGAAACTCTATTTTCCTTACAAACATTTTTACATAAAAGTTCTAATTCTTGTTTTTTATTATTTACTTTAACCTCTTTTTTTCTAACCATAAAATTAAATAGAAACAAGATTTATAAACTTTTATTAAAATTAAACACGAATATCAACATGTTCAAAAAAAGGTAAAGCAACTTCCTTCATCAATTCTAAATCATTTATTTTTGTATCAAAAAAAGAAGAATATTTTTTATCAATAAAAACACCATCATGTTTAAATCCTTGTAAAAAATAATTTTTAGGTTTTTTATTAATAAGAGAAAATAACCATTTACTTATTTCTTTTATATCATTAATATTATGTAAATCTGAAACAATGGTTGTTCTAAATTCATAATTTTCTAAAGAAGAAATAATTTTAATTGATTCCTCAATTTTATTTAGATTTACATTAACCTCACAAGTCAAATTATATTTTTCTTTAGAATTCTTAATATCCATTGCAACATAATCAATTAAACCATCCAAAATAAATTCATTTAATTTTTCAGGAAATGAACCATTTGTATCAATTTTTATTAAATAACCCATATTCTTTATCTTCTTAACAAAATCTTTTTCTAATGTCAATAAAGGCTCTCCCCCAGTAATACAAACACCTTCTAATTTATCTTTTCTTTTAGATAAAAAATTCAGAATATATTCTTCTGAAAAAAAGTCAAGTTTATCAAATACTAAATCAGCATTATAACAAAAACCACAACGAAAATTACAATTACTTAAAAAAATAGTACAAGCTATTTTTCCTGGAAAATCTATTAATGTTGTTTTCTGTAATCCGCAAATTTTCATCTTATTTTTTTAATTAAAATCAAAATAATATTGTTGTTCTAATAATAAAGGATAAACTTCACTAAAATCTAATTTTGCTTTATATACATTTCCTATTAATGTTTCATATTCAACATAAGATTTATCCTCTTTTTTAGTTTTAGATAAAACAATTGAATCTGTTAAAATTAATTCTAATTCATTAAAACCTTTATCTAACTCTTTTAATACACTTCTATTTTCCATTTTCACTAAATTAATTTTTAAAAAGTTGTCTATCCTTAAACTCTTCTAACTTTCCATCATTCCAACGTGAAGTAGGTCTTAAATATCCACAAACTCGGCTCCAAACTTCACATTTTGTTCTATTCTCTACCATCTTTTTTAATAAAGAACCTCCTTTTTATTTTCTTTAAAATTTGTTAAAATTTCTTCATCTATTAATTTATCATCTTCTAAAAACAAATCATCTTTATTCTTCACCTCTTGTTCAGATAAACGAATTTCTTCGTCACATTTTGGACAATATTCATGTTCACCATATAAATAACCATGAATTGGACAAATAGAGAATGTAGGTGTAATTGTAAAATAAGGCAGATGGTATCTTTCAGATATTTTTTTTATTAAGTTTTTAACACCATCTTTATCCATTCTTTCCCCAACAAAAGTGTGAAAAACAGTTCCACCTGTGTACTTACATTGTAAATCATCTTGTAAGTCTAATGCATCAAATAAATCATCAGTATAATCAACAGGTAATTGAGTAGAATTAGTATAATAAGGTTTAGCATTTTTCTGTTTATAAGCTTCCTCATTAGCACAAACAATTTTACCAAACTTTTGTTTGTCAATTCTAGCAAACCTATAAGTTGTTCCTTCTCCAGGAGTTGCTTCTAAATTATAAATATTTCCTGTTTCTTCTTGATATTCTTCTAATTTACTTCTCATAAAGTCCAAAACTCTTAAAGAAAATAATCTCCCCTTTTCTGTTGTAATATCTTCCCCAGGCATAAAATTTTTAATTGACTCATTCATCCCTAAAAGACCAATTGTAGAAAAGTGATTCTTCCAAAATTGATTAAATCTTTGATTAACTTGTCTTAAATAAAATTTAGAATAAGGGTATAAACCCATTTGAGTAAATTTCTCAATAGTATTTCTCTTTATTTCTAAAGATTCTTTTGCAAGTTCCATTAAACGATTTAATCTAAAAAAGTAATCATTTTCATCAATTGCAATATAACCCAAACGAGGCATATTTATTGTTACAACACCAATAGAACCTGTTTGAGGATTTGCACCAAATAGCCCACCTCCTCTCTTTCTTAATTCCTTTTGATCTAATCTTAATCTACAACACATACTCCGAGCATCTTCAGGTTTCATATCAGAATTAACAAAATTAGAAAAATAAGGTATACCATATTTTGCAGTCATTTCCCAAATTAAATTATATTCTTCATTATCCCAATCAAAATCCTTAGTAATATTATAAGTAGGTATAGGAAATGTAAAAACACGTCCTGATGCATCTCCTTCAAGCATACATTCTGCAAAAGCTCTATTTATCCAAGACATTTCTTTTTCAAAATCTTTATATTTTTCATTTTGAATTTGACCCCCAATAACAACATATTCTTCTTTCATATATTCTGGAACAAATAAATCCATAGTAATATTTGTAAAAGGAGTTTGAAAACCTACTCTTGTAGGTACTGCTAAATTAAAAATAAATTCTTGCATACATTGTTTTACTTGTTTATAATTTAAATTATCATATCTTACAAAAGGGGCAAGTAAAGTATCAAAATTACTAAATGCCTGGGCACCAGCAGTTTCTCCTTGTAATGTATAAAAAAAATTAACCATTTGCATTAAAGCAGTTCTCAAATGTTTTGCAGGTTTACTTTCTACTTTTCCTTTTACACCTTTAAATCCAACAGTTAATAAATCTTTTAAATCCCACCCAACACAATATGCACCAAGAGTACCTAAATCATGAATGTGTAAATCCCCAGATTCGTGAACTTTTCTAATTGCTTCGGGATAAATTCTCCTCATCCAATAATTTGTAATTATCTTTGTAGAAATGTAATTATTTAATCCCTGAAGTGAATAATCCATATTAGAATTTTCTTTTACCATCCAGTCATTTAAACCAATATAATCTTCTACAGCTTCAATAGTATCAAATAAACCTTTAATGTCTCTTAATTCTTCTCTACTTTTCCTATACAAAATATAGGCCTTAGCAACTTGATCATGGCCTTCTTTAATCAATGTAGATTCAACCATATCTTGAATATCTTCAACACTTGGAATTAAGTTATCTACAAATTTCTCATTTAATTTTTTCACAACTAATTTAGCTAAGGAATCAGACTTATCTTTATCTTTTCCACCTACAGCCTTTACAGCTTTCCAAATTGCATAATTAATTTTATTCTCATCAAAAACAACTACATCCCCATCTCGTTTACGTATTTTTGTTATCATTTTAATTAGTTAATTTTTTTATTTCTTCTTTAAAGTCTTCTAAATCAGCAAAATCCCTATAAACTGCAGCAAACCGAATATAAGCAACCTTATCTACTTTTTTTAATTTATCCATAACAATTTGACCTATTTTTGAACTCTTAATATCCTTATCTTTTGCTGCACGATAAATTCTAGAAACAATATCATCAACAATTTCTTCTATCTCTTTAGTAGTAAAAGGTCTTTTTTGTAAATTTTTCTCAACACTCACATAAACTCTATCTCTATCAAAAGGAACACGTCTACCATCTTTTTTTATTACACTTAAATCCAATTCAACTCTTTCATAAGTTGTAAAACGTTTACCACATTTCAAACATTCTCTTCTTCTACGAGTCACTGCCTCATTATCTCTTTTATCTGTAACTTTCGTATCATTTGATTGACAATAAGGACATTCCATTGTAACTTTATAGTAACACAATAAGTTGTATGTTTAAAGGGCTTTTACTACAACATATTGTGTTAAGTAATAAACCTTAAAATAAAATACTATATAAATATTATGCTAATTTAATGAGATATTACTCTTTCGTTACAGATAAAACTTTTAAATAAACCGAATAAATCAAAGAATTTTTAAGACTTTAGAATAAATTTCATTAAATATATCACTTTTAGATCTCATAGATCCTCTAGTTATAAATTTATTATCTTGCATACAATTAATAATTTCCCAACCATAATAATCAGCTAATTGTAAATAAGTTTTTTCAGCATTTTTCAAATGTAAAGGATTTGATTCATGCCCATCTAATTGTTCTCCTCTACTTATTAGAGTTTCAAGACTAACTAAATAAGGTAAGTGTAAAAAGAGAGTTAAATCTGGACGAGGTAACTCTAAAAAACAAAATTCAAAATAATCTAATTTATCAAACAAAGTCTGTCTTTCCTCTTTTGAATTTAATTTTCCACCTTGATGAGCCATATTTGAAGCAACATATCTATCGAGAATTAAGATTTCATTATTATTTAATTTTTCTTTTAATAATGGAAGAGAATATCTTCTATCAGCTCCAAAATAACAACAAGAAACTAAAGGATCAACATTACTAGCACCTTCACTAAAAAAACTTTTTGAAATATATTCTTTACCCAAATAAGGCCCTCCTACAATTTTACCTGAAGCAGAATCATAATTTGGAAAACTCATTTTATCACATGAAATATTTTCTTGTTTTAATTTATTAAGCAATAAATCAGATTGAGTTTGTTTTCCAGAACCATCAGTACCCTCTATAACAATTAACTTTCCCATTTTAAAAATTAAATTAACCTCTCCAAATAATTTTTGGCTCCAAAAGTACAACCACCTTTTTCACATCCACCATTATTACAAGCAGGCTTTCTTAAATTAGACATGTCAGGAATAAAATTTGAATAAGATTTAAGTAAATTATCAACAATTCTAGCAGTTTCTAATTGAGCAAGACCACATTCTCTTTCTTCTACTTTAGCAGATAAATTTTCTCTATATCCTCTTTCACCAATATTTAATAATTGGGCTTGAGGAAAATCAGTTCTAGCAATAAAATATAAATCATCCAACCATTCATTTGTTTTTCCTGAAGCTTCAACAAGTCTAGGAACATAAAATCCATTTAATGCACCTTTCTCAAAACCACTAGAAATAGAATAATTAACCAACCTATGTCTTTGTAATTGAGCCAAAGAAGCAAAACTACCAAGATAATTTGTAGAATAAATATCTTCACCAAAATGCTCTTCAACAGGCTTTCTAAAAAAACTAAGAGGAATATTACCTTTCATTTTAACTTGTGCTTCATCAATAATCCATTTTTTTATTAAATCAGATTCTGTATAACCTTTCATTACTTCAGCAAGCTTTCCTTTAAATTCATCAGAACTATTTTCATTTTCTTTAATAAAATTTGTAAACCAATGATATATAATATTAGTTTGTCTCCAAGTCAAAGAATGAGTCATTTTAGTTGGGGTAAAAACACTAGTCATATATCTAGCATTTTCCTGAGAAAGTTTTTCAGCAAGAGATTTTTCTGATGGCCTTTTCCTATTATAAAGAGTATGAAATTTTTCTTCTGGAAATCTTTGGCTAACTTCAGACAAAAACCAAGAACTCCATTTATCATATAATCTTTTTTGCTCTCTAGAAATATCTCTCATAACAGTATAACGTGCAGATTTTTCAGAAGTATTATATAATCCTTGATTATTAAAGATCATAGCAAGAGATTTTTCAGGACCATCAAAGTAAAAATTCAAAAAAAAGTGATCAAAAGGACTATAGTGACCTCTCCCAATTAAACTTCCCACAAGTCCAGGCATAAATGATTCATTTAATAGTTCATCCCAATTTTTTTCAGAATAACAGATTCTAGCATGATTCTGAACCCATCTTTTAGCAGTTTTTTGTGTTTTTATTCTATTAGTACTACCAACCTCTTGAACTTTCATTTAAAGAAAAAATAAAAGAAGTTTATAAAAAGATATTTAGTCAGATATATATTTTTTAAAATTATAAATCACGAATCATATTACAAAAATTACAAACATCATTTTTAGAAGGTTCACCACAATAAATACATTTTTTTATTTCATTTTTATTTATATTCTTTTTTCTTAATTGATTGATAATCTTTTGATATTCCAAAACTATTTTTAATTTATTTTCATTACTTAAACCATCTGTCCAACCTCTTGTTTCTACCCTATAAGTACCAAATGCACAAGGACATTTATCATATAAAATATTAAAATTCATCTTTTTTGCATATTTTCTAATTTCATCTTCTGGAATAAAGAACAAAGGTTTAACTCTTTGTACAAAACCATCAATATTTTCACCACCAGTTACAGGAGAAGAATTAAGCCCTAATAAAAGATTACCTTTTAAAAAATTCATTAAAATATTTTGTGTTTCGTCATCCAAATTATGACCTGTAACAAGCTTATTAGCATTTAATTTTTTAGCCCACTTATTTAATATCCATCGTTTAATTGTACCACAAACACTACACCCTGTTAAATTTTTCTTTTTCTTTAAAACAGCTTTAATAAAACAAATTCCTTGACCTAATTCAGATTTTAAATCAACAATCGTTAAAGGTATATTGTACTGTTTACAAAATTCTTCCATATTCCGATTATGAATTTTGCTCCATTCACCTAATTTTAAATCAATCATTAAACCAAAAACATTATAACCTAATTTTTTTAAAATATATAAAATACTTGTAGAATCCTTACCACCAGACAAAGCAACAGCAATATTATCTTTCTTATTAAATAATTGATATTTGTTAATAATATTTATTACACTTTGTTCAATATCCATAATAACTATATAAAAAATTAGTTTAAAAAATTAATTAACAACTTCCACTTACTTGAGAAGAACTACCTTCAAGAGTTGTATCACACTTTTCAGGTTTTACATCAAAAGCAGAACAAATAACTTGTTTATAACTTTCAGAATTACCATAATCATAAACAATATCTGTTTGAACACCATTTATAATTAAAGTAGGAGATCCACCAACACCTGCTTCACTAGAAATCTTAGCTTCTTCTTTCATTAAATTAAAGCCATCAGTTTCATAACAAGATTTAATATCATCAACATTTAATCCTAACTCTTCAGCCCCATCTTCCCAACAATTACCATCACTTCCACAGTTATTATTAACATAACTTACAAAGTTCCAAAAAGAATCTAAACCATATTGATTTAAAACACATAATTCTCTAATATTCTGATCTGTTTCAGGTTGACCATGTAAAGAATTAATAACACCATTTTTTTCAGAAACAATATAACGAATATTCCAATCAACATCTTCTTTTAATAAATCATAAACTGGTAACATAGTCTCTTCAGCAAGATTACCAAAGGGGCAAAAACTCATAACATATAAGTCAACTATAGGCTTTTCAGACAAAGGAATTTCAACAACTTCCTCTACTTCAGTTGGCTTAGAAGAGTCTAAAATGTCTTGAACAGGAAGTATAAATCCGTCAGGAACAAACTCTTTACCATCTAAAGTAAAATGTAATATCTCACTAGAACCTTCAACAGAAACCGAAACTTTATAAAAATTATTTTCAGATACAATACTAGAAACTTCTGCATCATAACCTAAATGATCATACATACCAACAACAATTTCTTCAAGATTAGATTTACTAATACCAGAATTATAAACACATTTTCCAGTAATATTTTCAAAAACTAAAAAAGATAATAACACAATTAATAAAACACCAATTAATATAAAAGAATAATTTTTCTTAAAAAATTTAGTAAAATTAAAAGTATTTTTCTTTGAAGAAGATTCAACTTTTTCTACTTTTTTATCACCAGACTTTTTAACCATAATAAATCATATAAAATAAAACACTTTATAAACTTTTTCCTTAAATTTTAATTAAGGATAATAGAACATTCTTCTGGAGGAGAATTAAATGCAGAACAGATTATTTTTTTATAATTTTCAGAATCATTATAATTATAAATAACATCTGTAGTTAAATTATTTATCATCATCGTAGGAGATTTAGATATATTAACTCTTAATAAATTTTCTGATTCATTTCTTAAGATGTTAAATCCTTCAGATTCATAACAAGAATTAATTTCTGAAATATTTAATTTTAGTTTATTAATAACATCTACCCAACAAAGAGCTGTACCACCACAATGATAATTTGTATAATTTACAAAAGAAATATAAGATTCAAGACCATACTTCTTTAAAACACAAATTTCTCTAATTGTTTGTGAAATATCATTAGGACCATATAAAGAGTTAAAGGAATTATTTTCTTCTTTAATAATATAATTAAAATTCCAAGTAACTTTATCTTTTAATAAATAATAAACTGGAAAGATTGTCTCTTCTGCACGATTACTATAAGGACATAAACTCATAACATACAAATCTACTACAGGTTTATCAGATTGATTTATGTTAATTTTGTCTATAGGATTTAATAAAAGTATTAATTCATTTATATCATAAACATCTAAAAAGTATTTTCCATCTAATGTGAAATAAAAATTAATTG
>JAEWUG010000041.1 GCA_023397215.1 Nanobdellota archaeon
TATCTTTATTTACATATAAGACAATTTACATTTAATTCGTTAAAAGAAATTCTAAAATTTTATGGATTTGAAATACAAAAGTTTCAGAGTACAATGGTTGTCTTTTCAAGAGATAAAAGAAATGAGAATATTGTTAAACTAAAATCAGAACTATTAGCTAAAGTAATTCCAACATATGGTTGCTCATTAATCGTTCAAGCAAAGAAAAAGAATGAATTATAAAAAACCTGAAAAAATTTTTTGGTGGATGAATCCCATTTGTAATTTGAACTGTAATCATTGTAATATCGGAGAAAATACCAATCTAAACAAAATTAAAAAAGAATCCTTAAATAAGAATAAAAGAGCAATAAAAAGAATTTCAAAGTGGCTAAGAAAAGAATTTAAGTTAGATTTTATTTTAGGTGAACCTTTATTACATAAAAATCTTTTAAAATTAATAAGATATGCAAAATCAAAAAAAGGAATAATTTCTATAACAACAAACGGAACATTAATAACAAAAGAGAAATCAATAGAAATTATTAATAGTAAATTAGATTCTATATATATTTCATTAGATAGTTTTAATTCAAAAATTCATGATTTTTCAAGAGGGATTATTGGAACAAGAGATAAAGTATTTAATGGAATAAAAAATTTAAAAGAAACAAAAGAAGAATATAAAAGTGAAACTCCAAAGATTTATATTAATTCAATTATTATGGCAAATAATTTAGATGAATTAATTAAATTAACTTATTGGATTAAAAAAAATAGACTAGATGGAATAACATTTCAACCAATTGCAAATCCTCAATTTTTTGGAAAAAATGAAAAAGAATATAATGAAGAATGGTTCAAAAAATCAAAATTATGGCCAAATAATAAAAAGATAAATTTATTTTTAGAACAGATAACTCAATTAAAAAAAGAAGGTTATCCAATTAAAAATACATTAAAAGATATAGATAGATTCAAGAGATATTTCAAAGATCCTATAGAGTATGGTATTCAAGAAGATAACTCTCAAGAATATAAATCATTAATTTTAATGCAAAATGGAGATTTAAAATTATGCCCTACAGATAATCTAATTCTTGGTAATGTTTATAATAATAAGTTAAAGAAGATTTGGAATCCTGAAAAAGTACAAAAAGCTAGAAAACACATTAAAATGTGTAAATCTCAATGCAAAATATTAGCGAATAATAATTAATTTCTTTCTAAAGATTAAACCAAAAATTAAACCTAATCTCCAAGAAAGATCTGAAATCAAAACAAAAATAGATTGATAAAAAGGTTTTCTAATAAAATAAAAGAAGATATCTACGGGGAACAATAAATAACTTTTCATTGAAAAACAACTAAAATTAGAAAAATGTTTAAAATCAATTCTATTTTTATATAATAAAAAAATTTGAGTGTTCCAATAAGAACGACTAAAAGTAACTCTTATCCAATCCAAAAAATTAGTTTTATGATAATGTTTAACTTTAACATTTTCTAAAAATCTTATTTTATAATCATTTAACATTAGCCTCAAATAAAATTCAAAATCTTCCATTTGAACTAATGAACTATTAAACATTAAATTTTTTATTACAGAAGATAAAATTGCAAAGTTTTTTGTGTCTAAATAATTAATATAATTTCCACTTAAGTGTTTTAATAATAAACTATGATTTGCCCTCTGAATTTGATAAGATAATTTATTCTTAAAAGCAATTTCTTCATTACCCATTACAATCGACTCTTTCTCAAAGCGAATTGGTTCTAATAATTGTTCAATCCAATTAAATGGAACGACACAATCAGAATCTACCATTAAAATGATTTCTCCTTTTGAAGAGAGAATACCTTTATTCCTAGCAGAACCTCTTCCTCTAATTGGTTCAAAGAAATATTTTAATTTTTGATCTTTCTTTTCAAAAAATTTAATTATCTCTCTTGAATGATCTTTTGAATTATTATCAACAACAACTATTTCATAATTAGAATAACTTTGCTTTAATACAGATTTTAAACAAGATTTCAAAGTTTTTTCACTATTATATACAGGAATTATTACAGAAACAAAAGGTATATATTTATTCATTTTAAAACACTGATTTTATTATTTCTTTTTAAAAATAAAATTAGAGGTTTAGAAAAACTAAATTCATTTAATAACGGAATGTTATATGCTCCTACACTTTTAAAAAAAATATAATCACCAAAAAAAAGTTTAGGTAAAAATTTATTTTTAATTAATATATCATTTTCCCTACAAGTATTTCAATAAACCTTAGTCTTCAAAAATTTATTTTTATTTGCTAATTTATTTTGATTAATTATTTCAAAAGAATATTCATTTTCAGTAATCAAAGGTAACATTGAAATAGAAGAATCAACAACATAAGGATTAACATTAACAACTTTGGTAATAAAAAAAGAACAGTCATCAATAAGTGATCTTCCGAGTTCAAAAAAAATATTTATATTCTTCTTAGGAAAAAATTTTAATAAAGTTTTAAAAATTTCATCAAAATATTTGTCCAAAGAATAATTCCTTAAAGAATAAGAATCAACATGTTTCACATTCTCAGAAGGTAAACTACCACCAAAATTTAAATATTCAATTGGAAAGTTTTTATTTAACAAATCTAAAGCAAGTTTAGATAATAACTCTGCTTGTTTTTTATATATAAAAGGCGGTAAATTATAACCTATATTATATCCTAAATGCATATGTAATCCAGATAATTTTAAATAACCTGATTCATTAATTAATTTACAACATTTTTTAATTTCTCCATTTTCTAAATTAAAACCAAATCTACTTTTTCCAAAGAATCTACTATTAACCCGAATGCCTATTTTAAGTATTTTTTTTAATTTTCTGGAGATTAAAATTATTCTATTTAATTCATCAAAATTATCTATCTGAATTAAACTATTTTCATTAATTGCAAAAAGAATATCTTTTTCTAATTTCATTGGACCATTAAAAATGATTTTATTTCCATTAAATCCATTTTTTTTAGCAAGATTAAATTCCCAATTAGAAACAACTTCAGCAATGAAATTCTTTGTTTGAAAAATTTGAAGGATTTTTGATAAATGGTTTGTTTTAATAGAATAGGCGATTTTAAAATTAAAACCAAATTGTTTAATATAATCTTCAATAAAATTAAGCTTATTTAATAATTTCTCTTCAGAAATTAAAAAAAAAGGGGTAGGATAATCTAATAAAATCTTTTTAAAAAAAGAATCTTCAATTAAAATAATTTTATCTTTCTTTTCATAATTAAAAAGAGGATTTTTAAAATAAAAATATTTTAGGATATTCCTTTTTAGAATAAAATAAAGAAGATTTGAAATTACCATCTAAGATATTATTTGTTTAAAGATTTATATAGTTTAGGGAAAAAAATTTTGAAAACTTTTCCAATTAATCCTAAAGATGAATCAATAAATATTAAAAAGTCTTTTTTTGGATGTTTTAAAATTTTTTTAATCGGAGCTTTTTTAGGTTTTATTATAGAAAGACCTGCCCATAAATAATCAAAATTTAAAATTTCGATATCTTTTTCTTTAGATAAATCTTTAATAAATTTCTTTACACCAGTATAAGTACTAGTATCATGAATTGTAATTATAAAATTTTGAGACATAAAAGGTTTATAAGTTTTATAATCAAAAGAAACACCCTTATAAGAATGATCTGCATCAATATGTAAATAATCAATTTTCATTTTTTTTTCTTTAAAATATTTAATTGCTTCTTTTGTTGTTTTAAATAAAATTTTTATATCTGGATAAAGAGTTCTAAAAAAAGAATTTTTGTCTATATAATCTGGAGAACCATAACCTAATTCAGGGAAATTTGCATCAATTAAAATAGTTTTACTTTTATTTTTAATACCTAAATCTATTTGTGCTTGTCTCATTAATCTAGGCACAAATCCACCACCAGATCCCAAACAAACAGAAATATTTGCTTTTAAAAGATGTACAAAAGAATAATAAAGTATACCAAGACCTAAATAATTAGAACCATCAACACCATGACCCTCTGAAAAAGCCGAATTTGTTAATATTATCTTTTTTAAAAACCTTGGATTCAATAAATTTTTTTCTTTTTTTAAACATCTAATAGCTCTTATCTTCATAGGATTAAACATTTTAAATTCTAGGAATATTTTCTAAATAAGACCCATTAGAAATTAAAACCTTTTTAGATTTATTTTTCACTTCTTCTAAATTTTGAGCACCTAAATAAAATAAAGACCTAAAAATGCTTTCTTTTAATTGAGTTAATATAGTTAAAACACTACCTTTATAAGGAATATAATTTCCAATACCTTCTTCTAAAAAAAAGATATTTTTATTATAATCTTTTTTAGAAAATAAATAATTAATTGTTTTAGTTATAGAAGATTTTGGAGTTTTAAAAAATAATTTTAAAAATTTTTTAAGATTTGATAAACTATACTTTTTAGAAGAATTATTATTTAAAGAGTCTACTGCTCTTTTAGTACTCATACCCCAACTATATTTATACCTTTTTTTATTTTTTACAATTAATTCTCCCGGAGATTCATCGGTTCCAGAAAAAAGACCTCCAATCATAACTGCATTAGCACCAAATGCAATTGCTTTAGTAATATCTCCAGAGTTTTTTATTCCACCATCTAAAATAACAGGTATATCATATTTTTTAGCAATTTTAGAACAACATTCAAGAGCACTTAATTGAGGACGACCTATCCCAGTAACAATTCTAGTAGTACAATGAGAACCACCCCCTATACCTATCCTGATACTATCTGCTCCTGCATCAATAATATCTTTTACAGCCTCAGGAGTAATAACAGAAGAAACATTTAAGTTAATTAAAGGATATTTTTTTTTTATTAATTTTATAAAATTAATTACTTCTTTTGTATGTGCATGAGGAACTTCTAATGAAATTAAGTCTACACCTTCTTTTAAGAATAAACCTATACTTTCAAGTCCTTTTACTGACAAATCACTAACACCAATACCAACTTTTAAATTTAATTTTTTAACTTTCTTAATCTCTTTAATTTTATTTTCCAAACTTTGAAATGGATGAATTATTCCAAGACCCCCCATCTTTGCTAAAGAAATAGCCATTTCTGCATTTGTAACTGCAGGCATAGGAGAAGAGATAATTGGTAAATCTAAAAAAAGATCTTTAGAAATTCTTGTCTTTAAACTAATATTTTCTTTTTCTTCATTTTGAGAAAATTTTGAAAAGTTTGGTAATAATAAAACATCATCAAAAGTAATTTCTCTTAAATTTGAAACAAATTCCATAAGAATAATTAAAGGAAGTTATATTTAAATATTTCTTAAAAGTTATTTATTTATCAAATAATATTTCAAATTTATCAATATGAATTGCTTTCATACCTAGTCTTTTAGCGGGAATCAAATCATGATATAAAGAATCTCCAATCATTAAATGTCTTTTAGGTTTTAATCCTGTTTTAATTAAAATATAATTAAAGACTTTTAAATCTGGTTTCAAAGAATTTGTATTTTCAATTGTAATAATTTCATCAAAAGGGGTTATTTTACCAATCCTATCATTTTTAAAACCAATTTTATTTAAAGTTTTAATAGTTATCTCTTTAGTTGAATTTGTTAATATAATATTCTTCTTAAATCTCAAAGAATTAATCCAATTAACAAGAGATTCATCTTTTTGAATATAAAGATATTTTTTAATAGAAGATTCAATCTTTTTTACTATTAAAAGGTCATTTTTTATTCCAGTAATTTTTTTAGTAGTATTTAGCCAATTTTTGGATTGAGAAAATAATTCATTAATATCTGAAGAACTTTTATTAGAATGTTTAATTGAAAAATTAATATAACCTTCTTGAATTTTTCTTGAAACAAAAAGAGATTTCCAAAGAGTACCATCTACATCCCAAATTAAACATTTAACACTTGCTAAAAGATATAGTTTAAAAATTGTTTTTTTAATAATTAAATATAAATTTATTTTTTTCATAAAGTTATAAATTAAGTTATATTAATATAAATATCTACTAAAAAGCATCTTTTATTTCTTTTTTAATTTGTTTAATAAAATTATTTACACTAAATTTTCTTGCCTGATTAATACAG
>JAEWUG010000032.1 GCA_023397215.1 Nanobdellota archaeon
GATTGTTGTATCTTTACACTGAATAAAACAAATGAAAATGCAACTAAACCAACAATTAATGCAGAAATCCAATTAAAATAAATTAAAGATGCTCCAATGACTATTACTTGAATAAAAAAAGGTGCAAAATTAAAGAAAATTACATCTGTTAAACCTTCTATTGCTCCTGCCCCTCTATTTAATTTAGATATTAATGAACCTGATTTGTGGGTTGTGTGAAAATTGTGGTCTAAGTTTACGATATGATTAAAAAAATGGTTCTTTAAATTAAAAATGATTTTTGTTTCAACTAATGCTAAATATTTTGCTCTGATATAAGACATTAAAACTAAAAAAAATCTTGTAACTAAATAAATTGAAAGTAAAATTAATAATAAATGAACAAAATCTATTCTTTCTAAATTTCCATTAGAAAATAAAGTTCCATTGTCTATTAATGATTTAAATAAAAAATTAGGAATTAGGTGAAATATTTCTAATAAAAAAACTGAAAAGAGTAATAATAAAAACATAAACTTAAATTTCCAAATATAATTAAAATAATTCTTTAATGTTAATTTATAATTTAATCTTTTTACTTTCATTTTTTAAAATAGACAATTTATTTGTGAGAAAAAAACTCAAATAAGAATAAATCAAAAAAAAAGTTTTTAAAATTATCTTTTTAATCGACTTAATACAAACGTTGAAAATTCTATGGTTCTTGGGTCTGCTTCATTCAATTGTGAATAACAAAGTCCACAAGGAGTAATGATTCTTGAGATTTCTTCAGAAATATCTTGAACTCTTTTTTTTGCTATATTTTTTGCTAAACTTTCATAATTTGCTCTTACTCCTCCTCCTCCTCCACAACATAAAGCATTTTCTTTACTATATTTCATTTCAATAATTTGTCCACCTAATATTTCAATTACTTTTCTAGGTTCATCATAAATTTTTTCATATCTACCTAAATGACAAGGATCATGATAAGTAACCTTTTCTTTTGGCATATTTTTAAAATTCTTTTTCTTAAGAGAATTATAAATTGTTTGAGTTGCATGTTCTACTTGGATATCCCAACCTCTAATTAATTTAGGATATATCTCTTTAAATGTGTGATAACATGAAGGACAGTTAGTTATGATTTTAGAAATATTTTTTTCATTTAAATAATCTAATATCTTTTTAGCTAATTTTGTTGTTTCTTTTTTATATCCTCCATTATATGCCGGAAGTCCACAACAAAAATCTTTATCATTCATCAAAACATAATCAATTTTTAATAAATTAAATATCTCTTTATAATTTTCATATTCTTTTTTTAGAATGGATTTTGTTAAACAACCAGGAAAGTAAAGTGTTTTACTTGTTAATCTTTTAAAAAAATTTTTCTTAGCCATATTTAATAAAAATAGAAATTGTTTATAAATTATTTGTTAATAATCTTTTTTATTTATCCTTAACTTTTTTCCTTTTTTTGCAAGCATTACAACACAACTAGCATTATCTTCTGCACCAATTCTATAATCTTCATTTTTTAATTCATTTAATAATTCTTTTGAATAAGATTTTACCTCTTTAAACCATGGTTGTTTGTCGTAACCCATTCTATCTCTTGAATAACCTACACTTTTAAATCCTTTAATATGAATAAAGTCTGGATTTGCTTTTTTAATTAATAAAGCATATTCTTTTAAGTTCTCTTGAGACATATTTGTTATATCATTTAATTTAGGGGTGTCCCCTTTTCCCTTTTTAACTAGTGTTAATCGAATAACTCTTCTTACTTTTCCATCCAAACTATTGATTATATCTAAAGTTTTTAAAAATTCTTCCCAAGCATTTTTTTTAGATGAATTGTGCCATCTTTGAAATAATTCTTTATTTGGTGCATTTAGTGAAACAGTTATTTGAGTAGGTAAACCTTTTTTTTCCAATTCTTTTATTCTTGAAGGATTTTGTCCATTAGTTACTAAAAAGCTTACTGCCTTTCTTTTTCTTATTTCATTAAAGAGTTCACCTAATTTGGGATAAAGTGTAGGTTCTCCAGATAAAGACATTGTAAAAAGTTTGGGTTCTTTTGCATCTTCTAATAATTTTTTATTTACTTTTTTATTCCCTCCAAACCCTTCTAATAGTTTTACTCTTTCTTTAATTATTCTGTCTAAAATTTCTTTTGGAGAATCTACTTTTCCAATATTTGTTCCTAGATTCATTTCAATAGGACGCCAACAATGAAGACAAGAATTCTCACACCACATTACTGAAGGAGTCATTTGACAACAACCGATTGTTTTAATACCATAAAATTTTTCTTTCCAACAAACACCCTGGCCTCTTAATGCATTTTTTGTCCATCTACAAATTTGAACTGCAGAATGATTTCCTACAATTCTGTATTGCATTTTTTCTAGCTTTAATTTAACTTTATCAGGAATCATAAATTAATAAAGAAGGATTAATGTTTTAAATTTATAGATTAATTAAATAATTCTAAATAACCAAATAACCATCATTAGAATAAATAAGAAAATAATAAATCTTCGAATAATATTAAATATAATCATTGCTGTTTTTTCTTTTTTAGTAAATTTTTCAATAGTTAAATAAAAGAATCTACCACCATCTAAAATTCCTAAAGGTAACATATTAAATAAAGCTACTAAAAAATTGATAATCATTACCCACCAAAATAAATGATAAAAGAAATAAATTAAATCATTATTATATTTAGGTTTATAATAAGTTGAATCTTGACTAAAGCCCATTAACTCAGCTAAAAATAATTGTAATTTATTGTTTGAAGAACTAGATAAGTGGGTTATACCTAAAAAGGCTTTATCTTGATCAAGGGGATTTTTACCAAGAGTTATATTATATTCTAGAACTTCTTCTTCATATAAGGAATAAAGAGTGATATTATCATTTGGAGAATAATAAGATAATGTTTCTGAAAGTGTTTCTTGATCTTTAATTGTATAATTATTAATACCGATTATAATACCTTTTATTTTATTTAAATAAGCAGGACTAGCATCATATGCATAAATTATTTCATAACTAGAATTTAATTGATTCATTAAATTACCTTCTAAAAAATAAGTTTGATTATTATTAATTAAATTAATTGTTGAATAATTTTCATAATGATTAATATCTTGAATTAAAGTTGAGTTTATTGGAGTTACAGCATAACTATTAAAAATAAATCCTCCAGAAGTAAAAGTTAAATAAAAAAATCCTGTATAAATTAAATAAAATATAATAGCAAATAATACATTTGCGAAAACACCAGCACCTAATACACTCATTTGATTAAATCTATCTTTTGTATGAAAATTTTCTTTATCTTCTTCAACAAATGCTCCTAAAATAGGTCCTAAAAATGCAAGTCCTGTTGATTTTATTTTTGTTTTGCTATATCTCATATAAATTCCATGTGCAAATTCATGAACAATTGCGACAATTGCCAAAGCAACTAAGAAATAAGTAAAGTAAAAAGGTGGAAAATAACTTTCCATACCAAATAACTCTGGGAAATAAGGAATTAAAGGAGCTATTGGCGGAGCTTTTATAGTATCTGTAATGTTTGGTTCACTAATATAGATATAAACTGTCTGTAATAACATATAAATCATAATAGCCATTAGTAAATAACCCAATGTTACAATAACATATCTTAAATATCCTAAGATTTTATGATATTTTTCGTCGAATTTTTTCATAGAATTAATTCCCCATTTTGTTTTATATAAAAACATCCACCCATCTCTTGCTAAATTTTTTCTATTTTTATATAAGAAAAATGCTACTACTGCTGTAAATAATATTAAAAAAATTATATCATAAATAAAAAATTGTACCATCTTTTTCTAATTTAAGAATAACTAATATGTTTTATAAAGTTATTTGAAAATGTAAAATAAATCCTAAAATTTATATACTATTCTAATTAAATATAATTATGTTAAGAGGTAGATTAATTGAAGAACCATCATCTAAAAAGAAAATTATTTTATTTATTTTAATTGGTGTTGTGATTGTTTCTATTCTTTTGATTTTAATTTTAATAAATAATTATGAGAGATGTAATTCATGGGACTGCTTTAATTATAACTTAGAAAATTGTAAAAAAACAAAATTTGCTGGCGGGAGAGAAATGATATTTGGATATACTATTAATGGTAAGAACAAAGATACTTGTGAAATTGAAGTTGTGTTACTCCAAGGAGAATTAACAAATCAAGAAACATCAAAATTAAAAGATTTTTCTATGATCTGTAATATTCCTTTAGGTTCTATTATTTTACCTGAATCAGATTTAACCAATTGTCATGGCATTCTAAAAGAAAATTTACAAGAACAAACTATAATAAAATTACATAATTATATTTCACAAAATTTAGGACAAATAAATGCAGAAATGTTTAGCCCGTTAAATAATACAAATTAAATGAAAATCAATTTTGGTCCTTCGGCACTTGGTTCTGTTAATGAAGCAATTAATACTTTAAGAGGATATTTGGAAATGGGTTTAAATGCATGTGAAATTCCTTTTACTTATAATATTTATATTAAAAAAGAAGATGCTATCAAAATTGGAGATTTTGTTAAAAAAAATAAAATAAAATTATCAATACATGCACCTTATTTTGTAAATCTAAATTCTGAAGAAAAAGAGAAAATAGAAAATTCAAAAAAAAGGATATTAAAATGTTGTGAAATAGGTCATTATTTAAATGCAGAAAATATTGTTTTTCATGCAGGATTTTACTCAAAAAAGTCTAAAGAAGAAACTTATGAAAATATAAAAAAGAACATAATAGAATTACAAAAAGAGATAAAAAAAAATAAATGGAATGTTTTTCTTTGTCCTGAAATTATGGGTAAAATAAATGTTTTTGGTTCTATTGAAGAAATTTCAAGGTTAACTAAAGAAACTAATTGTTCATTTACAATTGATTTTGCTCATGTATTAGCAAGATACAAAGAAGATAAATTTGATGAATTAAAATATGCTTTTCCTCAAAAGAATTGGCATTGTCATTTTTCAGGAATAGAATATGGAGAAAAAGGCGAGAGAAATCATATTTTAACAAGTGAGCAAAGATGGAAGGAATTATTAAAAGAATTGAAAAAGATGGATAAGGAGTATACTATTATTAATGAATCTCCAAGCCCAGTAGAAGATTCTATTAAAGGATTAAAAATATTTAAAGAAGTAATTAAGAACTAGAAATTTTTTTAGAATTATTTTTTTTAAGATTTAATTTATCTTTCTTTTGTTCTTTTTTTTCTTCATTTTCTTCATCAAGCATTCTTTTTCTTAATTCGTCTATTCTTTCTAAAATTAATTTTGCTTTATTAGGGTTATCTCTTGTTATATTCAAGACATATAATACTTTACGAAGAATATCATCATAACTTTCTCTTCTACTTTCTTTTAATTTTTCTAGTCTTTCTTTAGTTTCTTTTTGTAATTTTATTGTTGTAATATCCATTTTTGTTATTCCTTTATTTTAATGATATAAAGTATACGATTGTATACTTTTTAAGTTTTTTTGTCATTCATTAATTACAACAAGATAACAATATTTATAAACTCTTTTCTGATTATATTATTAACTAAATTAAAATGGTAAAACAATGAAAAGTTACAAACTTTTAGTTCCATTCTTTGCAGTTCTAACTTTAATGTTAGTAAGTTTTGTTTCTGCTGCTGATTTAGCTTCATCTGTTTCAACAACATTTGATGGAGTTGAATTAAGTTCAGGTATAGAAATGGTTGGAGAATTATCTTCAGTTAGAGTACCTGTAGAAGTAGAATTTGTAGCAACAAAAGATGCAAGTGATGTTAAGGTTGTTGTAACAGTTTCTGGTTTAAAAAAAGATATCGAAGTCTCAACACAAAGATTTGATATTTTAGCTGGAAAAACATACAAAAAGGCCTTAACTGTTGAATTACCTTCTTCATTAAAAGAGTTACATCAAGATTTTACATTATATGTAAAAATTATTGATTCAACTGATAAAACTGAAGAAAGTTATTCATTAACTATGCAAAGAAACTCTTATGAATTAAGTGTATTAAGTGCTGACTTTAACACACAAGTTTCTGCTGGAGAAGTTTTTCCTATTAATGTTGTTTTAAAGAACGTTGGATTCAATAGATTAGATGATGTTTATGTAATAGTATCTATTCCTGAATTAGGCGTTTATACAAGAGCATATGTAGGGGACTTATTAGAAAAAGAAGTATCAACAAGTGAAAAAGAAGATAGTTATAGTACTGTTGTTTACTTAAAAGTTCCAGAGAATGCTAAAGTAGGAACTTATGAAACTTTAGTAAGAGTTTACAATTCAGATGCTGAAACAATAGTTACAAAACTTTTAACAGTTAAAGAATCTAGTGCGACAATAGTATCTCCAACAATAAAAGATTTAGATTTAGTTGTTGGTGAAAAAACAACTTATGAGTTAATTGTTGCAAACAATGCTGATGAAGTTAGAATGTTTAATCTAAAAAGTGTTTCAGGAAGATTTTTAGATGTATCTGTTCCATCAGTAGTTACTGTTGGTGCAAATTCATATGAAGTTGTTCCTGTAAGTGTTACAGCATTAAAAGATGCAGATTTAGGAACATACACTTTTTCAGTAGAAGTTAACAATGAACCTGTTAATTTTGTCGCAAATGTTGTTAAGACACAAGGAATTACACAAACACCTATGGTTACTTTAACAGTAATCTTAGCAGTAATCTTTGTAATACTTTTAGTAGTATTAGTAGTTTTAATGACAAAAAAGGATAAAGCTGTTGAAGAAGTAGAAACTAGTTATTATTAAATTTTAGGAATTTATTTTTTTTATTCCTTTTTTTATTTTATTTATGCGGGGATTCCATCCCAATTATCACAAACACTATATGTAGTTGCAGTTGTTCCCCCTTCTTCTGGTAAAAAGATGGTATTAGATAATTGATCTATATCATTATAATGATAAAATAATAAATTATTAAAAACTGTATCAGCATTAATTATCCAAGAACTAATTGTAATATAAAACCCCTGATATGGATCAATTTCTTGAGGTAAAATAATTGTTCCTCCTAATCTATTAAAATAGTTATAAAGAGGATTTAACTTATCTAACCAATTTTCCTTTTTTGGTTTATCTTGAATAACTTTAAAGCTATTATCTAAATAACTATCTAAAGAACTATCTGAGTTCCACCACTCTTGTTCAGTTACGGGGTGGGTGATAGAATATTTTAAGAAAGGATTATTCCCATCATTTGTTAGATAAGCCATATAACTTATTTGAGGTTGAATTTCACTTAATAATGCTCTCTTTAAATTAATTTTATTTTCTGAATAACTATAATATTCTCTTACATCAGGAGTAAAATGAATCCTAGCACAAGTAAAACAACTAGTTGTTGCACGTAATAATTTTGAAGGAAAAATAGATGCTTCACCCCTATTGATTAAATACCAACAAGAAGCAATTGTATCCATTATTTCTTTTTGAGCTTTTTTTGTATCATTATAATTAATAGTAACTACTTGAGTCTTACAATTTAAGGGATAAGAATCTTTAAAACTTGTGAGAGGAATAGTTTCAGATAAACTTATTTCAGGGATTGTATTTCTAATGATAATACTATTTCTACAAACATCCCAATCAGAATCTTGTCCTGTTTCATTTATCCAAATAAAAACAATAACTAATAAAAGAATTCCTAAGATTAATGAACTAATTACAGAAAAACCTATACCTCTTTTATTCATATTATTTTAAAAAAACGAATATTAATAAATCTTTACAAAATAATTAATCTTATAAGGATTTAATGAATTTTAATAAGATGAAAGATATAATTGAATTAATTAATTTTGGGATTATTAATATAGATAAACCAATTGGCCCAACAAGTTTTAGTATTAGTAATTATGTTAGACGAGAATTTAATTTAAACAAGACATCTCATTTAGGAACATTAGACCCAAAAGTAAGTGGAGTGTTACCAATAGCACTGGGTAGAGCATGTAAATTAGCAGGATTTTTAATAGGCAATGATAAAAAATATGTAGGTATACTTCATACTCATAAAGAACAAGATATAAATGAATTACAGAGAATAATTAATATTCATTTTTTAGGAAAAATAAAACAAATTCCACCTCATAAAAGTGCTGTTAAAAGAGAGGAAAGAATTAGAGAAGTATTTGATTGGAAATTATTAGAATCTTCAAAAACTAAAAAAGATTTTTTATTTTATTGTAAGGTCCAAGGAGGAACATATATTAGGAAATTATGTAGTGATTTAGGAGAATATATTGAAGGAGCTCATATGAGTGAATTAAGAAGAACAAAGGCAGGATATTTTGATGAAGAAAAGATGTATACCTTATATGAATTAGATGAAGCAATTTTGAAATATAAAAAAGGAGATGATGAACAGTTAAAAAATATGATTATACCAGCCATAGAGATAATTAAAAAGAAGTTTAAAATAATTTATGTTAAAAAAGAAGTTGTAAAAAGTTTGTTGACTGGAAAACCATTATTAAAGAATCATGTTTTAGACTTAAAACAAATTGAAAAATTAGATGAGGGAGAAGAATTTGCAATTTTTGAAGGAGAAAAATTTATAGAAATTGCAAAAAAAGTTACACAAAATAGTGTTATAGCAAAATCTCTTTTTGTATATAATTAATGGCTTAAACATTTTAGAAAACAACAATCTATAAAAAAGAAATTTATTTAAGATAATTATGGATAAAGAGTTAGACAATAATAATGATTCTTTAGGACAATTTAATCAAGAAGAATTTTTAATGGAAGCCAAGAGTTTTTTTGAAATGAATCGAAAAGAAATTGGTGATGCTGCAAAATCTGGTGAGAAAATAGTTAAGATTGATTTTCAAGAATTTAGTGAATTTTCTCCAAAATTATCCGAATATTTATTAGAAAGACCTGAAGAAACTATTCAAATTTTAGAAGTTGCTTTAGAAGAATTAGAATGGGCACCTAAAAAAGCAAGAGTGAGATTTACATCTATTTCTCCATTACAAGAGATGTTTATTCGAAATATTAGAGCAGTTAATTTAGGGAAATTAATAGGTATAGAAGGTATTGTTAGACAAGCAAGTGAAGTTAGACCATTAGTTACAAATGCACGTTTTGAATGTCCAAGTTGTGGAACTATTATTTCTGTTTTACAATTTGATAAAAAATTCAAAGAACCTAGTAGATGTAGTTGTGGTAGAAGAGGAGGTTTTAAATTATTAGATAAAGAAATGGTTGATGCTCAAGTTTTAACAATTGAAGAAGCAAGTGATAATTTAAGTGGTGGAGAACAACCAAAAAGAATGACTATTTATCTAAAAGAAGATTTAGTTGATCCAAAAATGGAGATGAGAACAACACCAGGAAGTCGTGTTAAAATAATTGGAATTTTGAAAGAAATTGCTTTAACTTCATCAAGTGGAGCTTTACTTACAAGATTTGACTTAGCAATTGAAGCAAATAATATTATTCCTTTAGAAGAAAGTTTTGAAGATATTAAGATCAGTGAAGAAGATGAAAGAGAAATAAAAGAATTAGCTGCTGATCCTAAAATTGTTGAAAGAATGGTAGACAGTATCGCCCCTTCAATTTGGGGTCATGAAAATGTGAAAAAAGCATTAGCTTTGCAATTATTTAGCGGAGTAAAAAAAGTTAGAAGTGATGGAACAAAAATGAGAGGAGATATTCATGTTTTATTAGTTGGTGATCCTGGTGTTGCAAAATCAGTTATGCTTTCTTTTATATCAAAAATTGCTCCAAAAGCAAGGTATATTTCAGGAAAATCTGCTACTGGTGCTGGTATTACAGCTACTGTAGTAAAAGATGAAATCTTAAAAGGGTGGAGCTTGGAAGCAGGTGCAATGGTTTTAGCAAATAAAGGTGTTGTTTGTATTGATGAATTTGATAAAATGAATGAAGAAGATAGGAGTGCTATGCATGAAGCTATGGAACAACAAACAGTAACTATTTCAAAAGCAACAGTTCAAGCAACATTACGTTCTCAAACATCTGTTTTAGCTGCTGCAAACCCTAAATTTGGTAGATTTGATCCAACACAACCAATTCCAAAACAAGTAAATTTAGCACCTTCTTTATTGTCAAGGTTCGATGCTATTTTTATTATGAGAGATATTCCTAAAAGAGATAGAGATGAATCAATTGCATTACATGTATTAAAAGAACACCAACATGAACATAAACCAACAATGATTGATAAAGACATACTTAGAAAATATATTTCTTATTCTAAAACAAAATATGATCCTGTATTAACTGATGAAGCTATTGAAGAAATGAAAAATTTCTATGTTAGTTTAAGAAGTCAAGCATATGATGATGAAAGTGCTGTTAAAGCTATTCCAATAGGTGCAAGACAATTAGAAGCATTAGTAAGATTAGCTGAAGCCCATGCAAGAATTAGATTACATAAAGAAGTAAAAGTTGAAGATGCAAAAGTTGCAATTGAAGTTATGAGAAGTTATTTGCTAGAAGTAGGTTATGATGAAGAAACTAAAAAAATTGATATTGATAAAATTAGTGGGAACACTGCTTCTCAAAGAAATAAGATTGTAATTGTAAGAGATATTATAGCAGATTTAGAAAAAAGACTTGGAAAATTAATTCCATTAGAAGAACTTGAAAAAGAATTAGAAGGAAAAATGAGTCAAGTTGAAATTGAAGAAACAATTGACAGGTTATTAAAATCAGGAGATTTATTTAGGCCTAAAAGAGGATTTATTCAAAAGATGTGATTAATTAACTAAAAACTTAAAAAGTATATATTGCTTTGTATATACATGACTGATTTATTTGATAATACAATATTATGTAAAGATTGCAATAAAAAAATGCAACAAGTTATAATAATAAAAAATGGATTTAAAATAAGAGAATTGAGATGTCCTTCTTGTTCAAATAAAATAACTCATCCAGAAGATTTAAAAGAATATGAAACATTTTTGAATTTAAAGCAAAAACAATATCAAGTAAAATTAAGATTTGTTGGAAATAGTTATATTGTAAGTATTCCAAGAGAAATTGTTAATTTTTTGAATGAACAAGAAAAAGAATTAAATAATTTGGTGAATTTATGTTTAGAGGATATTGGAAGAATATCTTTAAGATTTTAAAATGGCAAAAATAGATGAAACTAATAAAATTGAAAGATTAAGAATTGTAGAAGCATTGCAAGATGATGCCTATAAAGGTATTGCTAGAGTTGACCCTCCTGTTATGAGAAAATTAGGTTTGGATAGAGGAGATATTATTTCTATTAAAGGAGAAAGAGAAAGTTATTGTATTGTTGATTATGGTTATCCTGCAGATAGTGGAGAAAATATTATTAGAATTGACGGAATAACTAGAAAAAATATTAAATCAGGAATTGGGGAAAATGTAGAAATTAAAAAAGTAAATAATATTTCTGAAGCCAAAAAAATAACAATTGCACCTTTACAACAAGGGATTAGTATAAAAGGAGATCCTGAAGCAATTAAAACAAGTTTATTAGGTAAACCATTTAACAAAGGAGATATATTTGTTTTAGGAAACTTAGGAAAAAGAAGAGATTTAATGGGAGAAGACTTCCAAGACTTTTTTAGTGATATTTTTAATCAAATGGGTATTGGAATGCCTGTTGGAATGTCTCAGATTCGTTTTATTGTTGTTTCTACAAATCCTTCTGTTCCTTGTATTATTAGTGAAAATACTTCAATTACATTAAGCAATAAATTAGTTGATATTGAAGAAGAAAAAATTCCTTCAATTACATACGAAGATATCGGAGGTTTAAAACAAGAAGTTAAAAAAGTTAGGGAAATGGTAGAATTACCTCTAAAAAGACCAGAAATATTCTCAAGATTAGGAATTGAACCTCCAAAAGGTGTTTTATTATATGGACCCCCTGGAACAGGAAAGACTTTACTTGCAAGGGCTGTTGCTAATGAAAGTGAAGCAAACTTTATGGTAATTAATGGGCCTGAAATTATGAGTAAGTTTTATGGAGAAAGTGAAAAAAAGATTAGAGAAATATTTGATGAAGCCCAAAAAAACTCGCCTTCAATTATTTTTATTGACGAAATAGATGCAATTGCACCAAAAAGAGAAGAAGGTAATGGTGATGTTGAAAAAAGAGTTGTAAGTCAATTATTAACAATGATGGACGGTTTACAATCAAGAGGAAAAGTTATTGTAATAGGTGCAACTAACAGACCAAATGCAATTGACCCTGCACTTAGAAGACCTGGTAGATTTGATAGAGAAGTAGAATTATCTGTCCCAGGAAAAGAAGGAAGAGTTCAAATTTTAAAAATACACACAAGAAATATGCCTTTAACAAAAGGTATTAGTTTAGAAGAACTTGCTAATAAAACCCATGGTTTTGTTGGAGCTGATTTAGAAAGTTTAAGTAAAGAAGCTGCAATGAGTGTTCTAAGAAGAAATGTTCATAAATTTAATTTAGAAGAAGATAAAGAAATTCCAAAAGAAGTATTAGATGAATTAATTATTACAAAAAAAGACTTTGATGAAGCATTAAAAGTTGTAAGGCCTTCTGCAATGAGAGAAGTATTAGTTGAAACTCCAGATATTAATTGGGATGATATTGGTGGAATTAAAGAAGTTAAACAAGAATTAAAAGAGGCAGTAGAATGGCCATTAAAATTTCCTCAAAATTTCAAAAGATTAGGTATTAGACCACCAAAAGGTATTTTATTATATGGACCTCCAGGAACAGGAAAAACATTACTTGCTAAAGCAGTTGCTAAAGAAAGTGAATCAAATTTTATTCAAATCAAAGGACCATCTTTACTAAGTATGTGGGTTGGAAAAAGTGAAGAAGGAGTTAGAAAAATATTTGAAAGAGCTAGACAAGTTTCTCCTTGTGTTATATTTTTTGATGAAATAGATGCACTTGCTGGAAAAAGAGGTGTTATGAGTAGTTCGACAAAAGTAACCGAGAATGTTTTAAATCAATTATTAGCTGAAATGGATGGTATTGAAGATTTAAATAATGTTATTGTTCTTGGTGCAACTAATAGACCCGATATATTAGATCCTGCATTAATGAGACCTGGTAGATTTGATAGAATAATTTATGTTTCTATACCAAATAAAGAAGAAAGATTAGATATTTTGAAAATACACACAAAAAATATGCCTATTAAAAATAAAGAAAGGATAATTGAAGATTTATCAGATAAAACAGAAGGTTATACTGGTGCTGATTTAGAAAATTTAGTAAGAGAAGCAGGTATGATTGCATTAAGAGATGACATTGAAACAAAAGAAGTTACAAAAAATAATTTTGACAAGGCAATGGAAAAAGTACTTCCAAGTGTAAGCCAGTCTGACGAAGAAAGATATAAACAAATTGAGAAAAAATATCTTAGAAGTGCTTTATCTACATTAGATTATAATAATCAAAAGAGTTATTTAGCATAATGAAATATATTAATATAAAAAAATATTTAACTAAAGAAGATTTAAGAGAATTAATTTGTTTTAAAGAAAATGAAAACTCTTTTTTATATTTTAATCCTGATTCTATTAATGAAATGAATATTGCTGATATGTTTGATAGTGAAAAAAGAAAAAAAATGAGATTAATTGCACATAATTCTTCTTATGAGGGCATTCAAAAAGATGGAAGAATATTAAATCCATTTGAATTTTCTCCAAGAATATATAAAGGACCAATAGAAAATAGTTTTTATCTAAGAAAGAATTAATTTTAGGTTAACTTTTCTAATTCTTTAAATAATTTTTTTTGTTCTTTTGATAAATTCTTAGGAGTTTTAACTTTTATATTAATAAATTGATCTCCAGTATTATAATATGAAAAATTCTTTATACCTTTTCCTTTTAATCTTAAAATAGTATTTGATTGAATACCTGCAGGAATTTTTATTTTAGTATTTCCATATAATGTAGGAACTAAAACAGTTGAGCCTAAAGCTGCTTGAGAAAAACTAATTTCAAAATCAAGAGAAATATCATCCCCATTTCTCTGAAAGAATTTATGAGGTTTTACATTAATAAATAATAATAAATCTCCTGTTTCTCCTTCATAAATCTCATTACCTGAATTTTGAACTCTTAATGTTTGATTATTATCAATCCCTGCAGGAATTTTTATTTTTATTTTTTCTTTTTTATTTAAAATTCCTTTACCAGAACAAGATGAACAAATTTGTTTTGGAATTTTTCCAGAACCAGAACAAGATGGACAAACTCTTGTCTGTCTAATTATACCAAAAGGTGTTCTTTGTTCTATATTTATTCTACCTTTACCAGAACATTTATCACATCTTACAAATTCTTTATTTTTTGCACCAGTACCTTCACATTTATCACATAAAATATCTCTTTTAATTTCTATCTCTTTTTCAACTCCAAAGACTGCCTCTTCAAATTCAATTGTTAATTTATATCTCAAATCATCTGCGACTTCTTCTCTTTCATAAAAATTTCTTTCTCTAAAATTATTAAAAAAACTTCCTCCAAATAAATCTTCAAAAATACTTGAAAAATCAGTACCTCTAAAAATATCTTCTTGGCTATATTGTCTATCAAAACCATTATGACCATAGGTATCATATTGATTTTTTTTAGAATCATCACTTAAAACAGCATATGCTTCACTTATTTCCTTGAATTTTTGTTCATATTCTTGCTTTTTATCTTCAGGTGCTCTATCTGGGTGATATTTTAATGCTAATTTTTTATATGCTTTTTTTATTGTTTCTTTATCATCACCTTTTTTTACTCCAAGAATTTCATAATAATCTTTTTTCTCCATAATTAATTTTATTTTTCTTTCTTATTTAAGTTTTATTGAAAAAGAATTATTCGTCATCAACAACTTGAGCATCTTCTACATTATCTTTCTTTTCTTTTGTTTCTTCTTTTTCTGTATTACTTTCTTGAGATGTTTGTTGATACATTTTTGTTCCTATTTCTTGAGATATTTTTTGAATCTCTTCTAACTTTGATTTTATTTTTTCGATATCATCATTTTTCAATAATTCTTTTAGTTCACTTATTTCTTTTTCTACTTTTTCTTTTGTTTCTTTGTCTATTTTATCCTTATATTCATTTAACATTTTTTCAGTAGAATAAACTAAAGATTCTGCATTATTTTTTACTTCAATAGATTCTTTTCTTTTTTTATCTTCTTCTTTATATCTTTCTGATTCTTTTAACATTTTATCAATTTCATCTTTATTTAATCCTGAACCCCCTGTTATTGTAATTTTTTGTTCTTTGCCTGTTCCTAAATCTTTTGCAGAAACATTTACAATTCCATTTGCATCAATATCAAATGTTACTTCAATTTGAGGAACTCCTCTTGGAGCTGGAGGAATACCCACTAAGTCAAATCTTCCTAAGGATTTATTATCAGAAGCCATTTCTCTTTCTCCTTGTAAAACATTAATTGTTACTGCTGGTTGATTATCAGCAGCTGTTGAAAATGTTTGACTTTTTTTAGTAGGAATAGTTGTATTTCTTTCTATTAATGGAGTTCTAATACCTCCTAATGTTTCAATTCCTAAAGTTAATGGAGTAACATCTAATAACAAAATATCTTTTACATCTCCTCCTAAAATTCCTCCTTGAATTGCAGCACCTAATGAAACAGCTTCATCTGGATGAACCGATTTATCTGGAACCAAGCCAGTTAATTCTTCAACAATTTTTTGAACTTTTGGAATTCTTGTACTTCCACCAACTAAGATTATTTTATCAATTTTTTCAAGTTTAGCAT
This sequence comes from Nanobdellota archaeon, assembly GCA_023397215.1. GTDB lineage: Archaea > Nanobdellota > Nanobdellia > Pacearchaeales > GW2011-AR1 > JAGVXH01. Next base: position 15,815 of record JAEWUG010000032.1, read on the forward strand.
CTTTTATTGCTTGTTTAGTTGGGCCTTTTAATTTTTCAAAAATAGGGTCACAAATTTCTTCAAATTTTGCTCTTGTTAAATTAATATTCAAATGTTTAGGTCCTGTTGCATCTGCAGTAATATAAGGAATATTTATTGATGTTTGTTGTGAAGAACTTAATTCAATTTTTGCTTTTTCAGAAGCATCTTTTAATCTTTGTAAAGCAACTAAATCTTCTCTTAAATCAATTCCATTAAATTTTTTAAATTCTTTAGAAAGATAATCTATTATTGCTTCATCAACATCATCCCCACCTAAATGATTATTTCCACTTGTTGCTTTTACTTCAAAAATTCCATCACCTAATTCTAAGACAGATACATCAAATGTTCCACCACCAAAATCAAAAACTAAAATATTATGTGATTCTGATTTCTCTAAACCATATGCTAAAGCAGCAGCAGTTGGTTCATTTACAATTCTTTTTACATTTAATCCAGCAATTTGTCCAGCATCTTTTGTTGCTTGTCTTTGAGCATCTTCAAAATAAGCAGGAACTGTAATTACAGCATCTTTGACTTCATAACCTAAATAATTTTCAGCATCTTTCTTTAATTTTTGTAATATCATTGCTGAAATTTGCTCTGAAGTATATTCTTTTTCATCAACTTTTATTTTTGTTTTTTTACCCATTAATCGTTTTATACTTCTAATTGTATTTTTTGGATTTGCAACTGCTTGTCTTCTTGCTATTTCTCCAACTAAAATTTCACCATTATTAATACTAACAACACTAGGAGTTGTATTATTTCCTTCTGAGTTTGGAATTATTTTTGGTTTTCCACCTTCTAATACACTCACAGCTGAGAATGTTGTTCCTAAATCAATTCCTATAATTTTATTTACCATCTTGTTTTTCTCCTTTTTTTGTGATTTTTACTTTTGAAACTCTAATAACTTTATCATTTAATAGATAACCTTTTTGTAATTCTTCTAATATCATATTTTCTTCTCCTTTAGCTTCTTGTTGCATTAAAGCTTCATGATATTTAGGGTTAAATTTTCCTTGACTATCAATTTTTCTTAATCCTCTTTTCTCCAAAAGTGAATATAATTCAGAATAAATCATTTTTATTCCTTCATCTTTTGAATATTTTAAGGATAATTCAAGGTCGTCTATTATGTCTAATAACTCTGTTATTAAACTTTCTTCTGCATTTTTAATAATTTCTATTTTCTCTTTTTCTGTTCTTTTTCTGAAATTATCAAATTCTGCTTGCAAACGCTGTAAAGTCTCTAAATATTCATTTTCTTTTGACTTTTTTGTCTGCTCTTTGTTCATTTTTTCTTAAATTTGTTGACTTTAAATCAACAAATCTGGTTTATCTAAAATCAACAAGTATTTAAACTTTTCGTTTCTTATTTTAATATGGATTATTTTAGAGAAATAACAATAATAAATTTAAACAAATTAGAAAATAATGAACTGAATCAAGAGATTCAATGGATATCTAATTGTTTAGGTATGTTTAATAAAAGGGACAAAGAAAAATCTTGTTTTAGAATTTTTATAAATTTATTAAAAGAAGAAAACCCAATTTCATCAGACGAAATAGCAGAAAGATCAAATCTCTCAAGAGGAACAGTTATTCATCATATTTCAAAATTAAGAGATTCTGGAATTGTAATTAAAAAAAATAAAGGTTATACTTTAAAAACAAGAAATTTTGAAGAATTGATTGAAGAAATTGAAAAGGATGTTTCTAATACAATGAAAAAAATAAAAGAAGTTTCAAAACAAATTGATAAAAGATTAGAAGAAGAATTTAAAGATAAATTTATTTCTTAAGGCAAAGTGTTAATGTTACTTTGATATTGTTAGTACTAGACAAGTATATATTATAAGGATAAGACCCATAGATATTTCCACCAAAACATTCACCACCAATTATAGGGTCTATTAAATTTGTTATTTGAGAAGATTCGTTTTGCAAAATATCTAATTGATATGCTAAAATAGAGTTATCAATTTCTATAATATCTTTCATTATTTTATTTATAGAATCGTTTAATACATTACAAGAACTTCTACTTTCTAAATTATTACAAGAAAAACCTTTTGCACAACTACTTATTAAACCTTCATAGGTTTCTGTTGCACCATAAGTTATAACACAGGAAGAACTTGTTTTCATTATTGAATCTAATAATGTATTGGCTATGGGGTTTTCAGTTATTTCTACTGGTTTATTTACTTGAATCACTAAAAAGATTAAAGCAGCTATGATAACTACTACAACTATTAAAACAAAACCAATAATTTCTTGTTGTGCTTTTTTCTCTTTCATATTCCAATAATTAATTGAGCTAATTTACATTTATCTATATTTATTTTTTCTTTTTCACAAAGAGTAATATAAGAAGAATATTTTATTATATCTGTTTTATTCTCTTGATATACTTCATAATAATTACAATTATCTAAATTTTTGTTTTTACAAGAGACAATTTCATTAAATGTTGAATCTATAATTCTAATTTCAATAGAAGATACTGGCCAAAAATTTTCATAAAGAGAATAATATTTTTCTTGTCCTAATATTTTTATTTTATCAAAATCAACACAAAGAGAAGAACTAGAGGAACAATGAAATTCAGGGGAATTTGCAATAGAACTAATTAAACCAATTGTCTTTTGTTCATTTGCAATTTGAGCTGATTCTTTAACATTCTGAATTTGAAAATTAAAAAAGAAAATTCCCACCATTAAAAAGAAAATAAATACAGCTACAATCATAAAAGCCATTTGCATTATTTTATATTGTGCTTTTTTTACCATACTCTGCAAGAACCTTCTCTATTTTTAATTAATAAATTATATTGAATCGAATGTAAAGACCTTATATCAGCATTAGAATCAATTTGTTGTTTAAAACTATCTAAATCACTTTGTAAGTAATTAATACAATCTTTTTGATTTAAAATTAAAGCTTTTTCAGAATAAATATCTGTTAAAAATGATGCTTTTTGTAATAATCTGTTTACATTACAATTGTAAATAGAAGGATTAGAAAAAATAGCAGGTAATAATAAATCTTTTTGATAATAAAGTATTATTCCTTCTTTTGATACTGCTCCAATATCATATTCATTCTCACAGTCAGGACCATTACAACCACCACTAACATAAATATCACAAGCAGAATCACTAAAACAAACTTGTGTATAATATTCATTATTTTTACACTCTCTAAATTTTAATACAGGAATTTCTAAATTTTGTAATTGTTGTTTAAACCAATCAGGAGAGTCTTCAAGACAAAAATGATCTTCTTCTGAAAAGAATATTAAATAATCTGATACTTTAAATGGGAAACTAAATGATTTAGACAAAGAATAGATTTTTCTCCCACCGATATATTCTGATGAAAAAATATATTTATCATTTATTTTTATAGGAATCCCATATTTTTCCTGACCTAAATCCATGTCAATTAATACAGATAAATCATTAGAACCAAATTCTGTAAAATTTTCACAAGAACTTTTTATTGTAACATTTTGATTAAAAGAAATTTCATTTTTTTGAGCTGAAGCAAAACCTGCTTGAAAAGGATCTGTTAAAATATCTAATTGTTTTGCTACCAATGTACTTGTTTGAAATCTACCTGTACTCGCAAATTGAGATGCACCATAAATTGCTAATATTAAAATAGCAACACCTGCAAAAATTGCAAAAAGTAAGACAAAGTTAAATTCACCTCTTGAATAATTCATAGAAATATTAAATTTTAGAATATTATAAATCTAGTGGAAAAATAGTCCTGCGCGGATTCGAACCGCGGTTGCGAGAGTCAGAGTCTCGTATCCTTGACCACTAGATTACAGGACTTTAATTTAAAATAATATTATTAAATTAATATTAAAATTTAACTAATTTTAGACCACAAGAATAATTATAAATTAAATTCTCTTTTTAAAATTATGACAAAAATAAGTTTAATTGAAAGTATTTATTATGCTTCAAAAGGTCTTTTTAAGGAAATATTGTTTGAGAGAAATATTAAAATATTAATATTATTTTCTATATTGGTACTTAGTATTGCTTTTGTTTTTAATGTTTCCTTATTTTATTTCTTGATTTTATTTTTGGCTTGTTCTTCTTTAATTTTATTAGAAATATTAAATCATTTTTATGAAAAATTATTAGATTTACTTTGTCCTGGATACAATAAAAGAGTAGGTCAATTAAAAGATCATCTTGCAGGCATGGTTTTATTCACATTAATTATTGTTTTAATTACAAGTTTTATTATTTTATTTAAACCTATTTTAATTTTATTTGAGATATTATCTCAGAATTTAATTTTAAGTTCTTTTTTCATTTTAAATTTTGTTTTATTAGTATTAATTGATTTTGTAATTTTCAAAAAAAGTAAGTTAAAAAAAGCCAAATTAAATTAACCAAATATTTATAAATGTAATTTTGAAATAGATATTATGAAAAGAAGTTCTAGAAGATGGAAAAAGAAAGGCCAAATGCGTTGGAAATGGCAAAGAAAAAGATTAAAGAAAGAAAAGCATAAGAGAAAATTACAAAGAAATAGATAATTTTGAAAAGGTTTATAATATTGTTTTTAGTTTTAATTTTATGGTTATTAATGCAATATTTAATTCTGATAAAATAAGTTCAAATAATAATGAAGCAGTGGAACTTTTCTCTAAACAAAGATTTGGTGAAAAAGACAATGAAAAAATATATTATATGTTAGAAGAAGCTTATTTTTTAGTTGAACAAAAAAAAATGATAATTTTAAATCACAATTTAAAAGAATTAACTAAAGAAGAAATTTTAAAAAAGTTTGTTAGAATTGATAAAGAATTTTTATTGAATTATTTTGTATTTAGAGATTTAAGAAAAAAAAGCTATATTATTAAATCAGGTTTAAAATTTGGAGTTAAATTTAGAGTTTATGATAAAGGGAATAAAATAGAAAGAGATCATTCAAAATGGCTTTGTTTTATTGTTAAAGAAAGTGAAAAAATAAATTGGTATGATTTTGCTGCAAAGAATAGAATCGCAAATTCTACTAAAAAAGGTTTACTTATTTGTATTGTGGATTTAGAAAATGATATAACTTATTATGAGTCTAATTGGAAAAAAATAATGTAACCTAAATCTTATAAAGTATAATTCTTGAATATTAATATGAAACAAGAGATTAATTTTGATGAAATAACAAATTTTTGTAAAAGAAAAGGATTTGTTTTTCCTAGTGGAGATTTATATGGATCTTTTGCTGGTTTTTGTGATTTTGGTAATTTAGGTGTTGAACTTAAGAATAATATTAAATCTTCTTGGTGGAATTTTTATGTAAGACAAAGAGAAGATGTTATAGGATTAGACGGTGCAATTATTACAAATCCTAAAGTTTGGGAAGCATCAGGCCATGTTGATTGTTTTTTAGATTATGCTGTTGAATGTAAAAAATGTTCCCACAAATTTAAAGTTGACAAAGCTGAACTAAAAACTGCAAAATGTGAGAAATGTGGGGGAGAAATAATAAATAAAGGAGAATTTAATCCAATGTTCATAACTGAAGTTGGACCAATAAAAGAAGACTCAATTAAATCATATTTAAGACCTGAAACTGCACAATTAATATTTGCTAATTTTAAAAATATTCTAGACACAAATAGACTAAAATTACCTTTTGGTGTTGCTCAAATTGGAAAGAGTTTTAGAAATGAAATTGCACCAAGAAATTTTTTATTTAGATTAAGAGAATTTGAACAAATGGAAATTGAATATTTTATTAATCCAAAAGAAAAAAGAAGATGCCCTTATGAAATACAAGATTTAGAAGTATTAGTTTATTCTGCTGAAATGCAAGAAAAGAAAAAAGAACCAGAAAAAATGAAATTAACAGAAGCTTTGAAAAAAGGAATTATTAAATTGTCATGGCATGCTTATTGGCTATCAAATAGTTTAAATTGGTTTAAAGAAAATGGAGCAAATTTAGATAATTTTAGGATTAGGCAACATGAAAAAAATGAACTTGCACATTATTCTAGTGATTGTTGGGATATTGAATATAAATTTCCTTTTGGATATAAAGAACTTCAAGGTATTGCAGATAGAGGAACTTATGATTTAACAAGCCATCAAAATAAAAGTTCAAAATCTTTAGAGTTACTTGAAGAAGAAACAAAAGAAAAGATTTTACCAATGGTAATATGTGAACCTAGTTTTGGAGTCGAAAGAGCATTTTTAGTTTATTTGTTAGAAGCATATTCAAAAAATGATAAAGGAGAAGTGATCTTGAAATTACATCCAAGAATCTCACCAATAAAAGTAGCTATTTTTCCATTAGTTAAAAAAGATGAAGAATTAGTTAAAAAAGCAAGAGAAATTTATTATGATTTAAGAAAAGAATTTAATTGTATATACGATGAGAAAGGAAGTGTTGGAAGACGTTATGCAAGAAATGATGAAATTGGAACACCATATTGTATTGTAACTGATACTCAAACATTAGAAGATAATACTGCTACAATTAGAAATAGAAATGATGGGAAACAAATAAGAATAAATATTGAAAAAATAAAAGATACAATTAGAAAATTAATTAATCAAGAAATGAACTTTGAAGAATCAGGTATTTTAGTTTAAGAAAATTTAGATTATTTTAGACTTTTAATTAAATTATTCACAAATTTCTTTACATTTTTGATTGATGCATTCTACTTCTTGACAAGACAAGCATCCATAAACACAATTTGAGTTATAAGAATCTACTAAATTAAACATCTTTTTTGCTTCTTTTTTATTTACGTAGATATAACAACCAAAAGGGCATTTTCCTCCAATATCAATACAATCAGATGCAGTATTACAATAATTAGCTTTATTTATTTTTGATTGAATGATTAATTTGTTTAAAATTGGAGTTGTAAAAATTAAACTTAAGATTAGAAGAACTAAGATAAATTTAACTATAAAATTCTTATTCATTTTAAGAAAAAGATTAAGTGAATTATAAATGTTTTTGAAATAATTTAAATTGTATTTTATTAAACCAACAAATTTAAAAAGGGTTTTTGATAAGATTTATTGTGTTCAGGTGCGGAATCTTATAAAAATAAGAAAGTAGCTTTTACTCCTGAATCTTGTTATAAAATGGTTAAAGAAAAAAAAGAAAATTTAATTGAGAAAGTTAAGGAAGCTGTTGAAGATATAAAGGAAAAGGTTCAAGATGCTTTTGAAAAAGACGATGAGTCAAAAACTAAAAAGAAAAAAGAAGAATCAAAAATGGTTGAGGACGGAGGAGATATTGATTTAAAGGAAAATACAATTTTAACTTCAATTGAAGATTATATTAAAACTGCATCTTATTTAGGTACAAAAGTTATTACTCCATCTATGAGAAAATATATTTATAGAAGAAGATTAGATGGTCTTGCAATATTGAATACTTTAGTTATTGATGAAAAACTTGCTGGTGCAATTGATTTTGTTAAACAATATAAGCCAGATGAATGGACTTTAGTTTGTAAAAGAGAAGCAGGTTGGAGAGCTGCTAAAATGTTTAGTGAATTAACAGGAGTAAGACTTTTCACTAAAAAATATCCTTCTGGTATCTTAACAAATACTAAATTAGATAATTTTATTGAGACAAATATGATCTTTATTTGTGATCCTTGGCTTGATAAAAATGCATTAACAGATGCTAAAAAAATTAGAATACCTGTTGTTGGAATTTGTGATACAAATAATCATACAAAAGATATAGATGTTGTTATTATTTCAAATAATAAATCAAATAAATCTTTAGGTTTAATATTTTGGTTACTTGCAAAAGAATATATGAAAGTTCATAATATTGATAAACCATTACCAAGCTTAGAAGATTTTGTTGGTGAAAAGTTAATTTTAGAAGAACCTAAGAAGAAAAAGAGATTAAGAGAGAAAAAAGAGCAAGAATTGAAAAGTGCACAAGAAGCAATAGAAGAAAAAATGAGACAAATTGCTGAAAAAGAAGATGAAAACTTGAAAAAACAAAAAAAATCTGAAGAAGATGTTTTTGTTAGTGAAGCAGTAAAAGAAGGAGTTTAAATTTTTATTAAAAGCTATTTTTCAATTAAAAGCCTTATTTTTAGATGATTTTTAGAAAAAATATAAAAAAATATAAAAAGGTACTTGTTTTTAATTTGAATACAGCTAAATTTTGATTTTAATAGATTTATATGATTAGAGAAGTAATAAAGGAAAAAACAAGTGCAGACCATCTACTTTATGTTAGTTTAAAATATACTAAAACTTGTGATGTAATCTTAAATTTAATTGAAAGATGGAAATATCTTATTGAGAAATCTTTTGATGCACTTTTACAAAATTTAATTGATAAAGATAAATTAGTTGGTTTACCAAATTCTCCTAAACAAAGAATTGATTTTATTCGAACTAATTTTAAAAAATCTTCTTCTATACAAAATATTATCCCATTATATGTTTTTTTCAAAAGAGTGCCAGAACTAAGTAAAAAAAGAGAATGTGAATTTAGAAAAAATGTATGCCTAAAAGTAAAATTGCCAAATGAAGAAATTTCAATAAATATGGAAAAATTGACTGAATATTCTTCGATAATTGATTCTTTTATCGATGAGGTAAAAAAGATTTTAATTTAATATCTTTTAACTTTGAATACTAAACCTTCTTAAAACACTCTCAGGATTTTTAGCATATTCATTAATTACTCTTTGTACATCATCATAACTTAAAACTTTTTGATTATATAATTGACTTATTAATTGTGTTCTTATTTGATATTCTTTAATTAATTTATCTATTGGGATACCTATTTTTTCAGAAATTTTTTGAAAAACAAAACTTTTACCTTGGAAAAAAAATTTATCTTGTGCTGGATCCCATCTAAAAGGAGTATTTGTAGTATATGTCCCATCAGGGTTTACTTTAATTATTTCAACAATTTCTCTTACTTTCCTTGTTTCTTCTCCTTTAACAATTGCATGTGTTTGTATTGCTACAATATCTAAACCATTTATTAAAGTAGGACTTAGATTAATTGGAGGTGTTGAAAGTCTATTTATTATTGCTTGAACTGAATCTGCATGAAGTGTAGAAATTGAAGCATGACCTGAAGCCATTCCCTGAAATAAAACAGATGCTTCTGCACCTCTTACTTCACCAACAATTACATAATCAGGATTTTGTCTGAAAGAACCTCTTAATAAACTAAACATATCAACTTCTCCGACTTGACCTCCACTCACTCCAGTTCTAACAACACTTGGAAGCCAATTTTCTCTAGGTAAATTCAATTCTCGAGTATCTTCAATAGAAACAACCCTATTTTCTTGAGGAATAAAAAATGCAACTGCATTTAACAAAGTGGTTTTACCTGAAGCTGTTCCACCTACAATCATAATATTTGTTTGATATTGTAAACTCATCCAAAAATAAGCTAAAATTTCCGCATTTAAAGTATTAAATCCTATTAATTGAATTGGAGTCCAAGGAACCTTTGTAAATTTTCTTATTGTAAAAGTTGGGCCCTTACTAGAAATATCTTTAGTATATGTAGCATTAACTCTACTACCATCAGGTAATGTACCATCTAAAATAGGAGATGCATATGAAACATATTTACCTGTTTTTTGAGCAAGTTTTTCAACAAATGAAGCAAGAGGATCAATTTCTTTAAATCGGATATTTGTTCTTAAATTCCTAAAAACTCTATGAACTACATAAATTGGTTCATTTGCACCATTACATTCTACATCTTCAATAAAATAATCTTTCATAATAGGTTCAATTTCATTTAAACCAATAAAATTTCGATATAAATAATAAAATATTTTTTTATAATCTTCTTCAGATATTTTCATACCTAATTCAGCTATTACTTTTTTTGTATGTTTATTAATATAATCAATTAAACTATCAACAGGTTTATTTTCTTCTGTTAGTGTAAAATTAATTGTCTCTTTTAACACTTCTTCAATTTTTTTAAAATTAATTTTATTTTGTTCAGATAACAAAGGTTCTTCAACTTCATAAACTAATTCTGATTTTTCATTATCCCAAAAAACATGAATAGAAACATAAGGAGCTATAACCATATATCTAACATTTATTTTTGTTTTATCTTCGTATTTTGGAATAGGAGGAATTTTAGGATTTAGGTTTATTTTTATTTCTTCTTGCATTTTATTAAAATTCATCAAAATTTATTATAGGTTTGTTATTTGAATTTAAACTTAAATATTCTAATGAAACTCTATAAGGTGTAGAACTTTCATAAAATTCTTTAACAATATCTTGATTATTAAATTTAATATCTAAATTAGAATAATCCACTTCGAGAGTTATAAACCAAGGATCATTTCCTGTTGTAGTTACATTAACGATTCCCACTTTTATAGAAACTCCTGATTCAGAATATTGTTTTGTAGATTCTAATTCCCAACGAAGTTTATTTTTTTCTCCATCAATAAAGAAACTACCTTTTCCAATATTTAATTGTTGGATTACTCTTCTATTTCCTGGAGCTTTTAATGCATCATAAATTTGTTCATTTATTTTTCCAAGACTTTGAATAGATTGTTCTATTAATGATTGGTCTTTCATTTCTTCTATCCTTGGTAAAGTTGCTACAAGTAAAATTCCAATAATAGTTAATCCTATTAAAGTATAAATAACTGTTTCAACCCATACTTGAGCATTTTTATTTTTAAAAAAAATACTAAAACCTCTTTTATTCATACTTATTAAAAAAAGAATATTGTTTAAATATTTATCTTTTAAAAAAACAAAAAAAGCCTAAAAATAAAAGGCTAAAAAAATTTATGCAAGTGGACAAGCAGATAAAGTAATTGTCTTTGTTGTATCTCCACAACTTGATTTCTTATCATTTCTCATTGTTAAAACAGTTAATGAAAAATCGATTGAATCACCTATAATTTGATTTCCAGGATTTACAAATGTTTCTGTAAGAGAAATTGTTTTAGTTCCTCCTAAAGAAGGCAAATTTGCAGAATCAGTTATTTCTCCAGAGAATGATTCTTCATATTCTGTACTAAAACCACCTTGAATTGTTTTAAAATTAGTAGCATAACTTAATCCATAAAAATTAAAATCTTTTCCACCTAATTTTGTAGGAATATTCAATGTAACAGTATTACCTGTTAAAGAATAACAAGCATTTTCATTTTCAAGAATTTGAAATTGCTCAGCAGCATAGATACAATCAGTGAAAGATTCTGCTTGACCTAAGTTATCTTGAACCATTGGAACAACTACTGTCCAAACAATAGTTACTGTTGCAATTGTAATCAAGATAAGTAAAACAGTTGCAATAATTGCAGAAACACCTTTTTTATTAAACATTGTTAAACCTCCTTTCACCTTTTTTACTTTTATTTGATTCATAACGATATTTAAATGATTTTAATAGTTATAAATGTTTCGACAATAAAGTATAATAAAATTTTAGTTAATTTTATAATATCATTTTTCTTAAAGAAAGTTATGAATCAAAAAGAACAAGTGATAAGATTAGATAATGTAAAAAAATATTATTATCTTGGACAAAATGTTGTAAAAGCATTGGATGGAATAAATGTTTCAGTTAATCTTGGTGACTTTGTTGCAATAATGGGCCCATCTGGATCAGGGAAATCTACTGCAATGAATATGATTGGTTCTTTAGATAAACCTAGTGGTGGAAGAATTTATTTAGATGGTAAAGATATCAATTCATTTGAAGAAAGTAAGCTTGCTCAGTTAAGAGGGAAGAAAATAGGTTTTATATTTCAACAATTTAATTTAATCCCTAATTTAACAGCTTTAGAAAATGTAGCATTACCCTTATTATTCCAAGGGATAGATGAAATTACTCGTATCAAAAAAGCTAAACAATTATTAGAAATGATGGAATTAAAAGATAGATTAAATCACTATCCAAACCAACTTTCAGGAGGTCAACAACAAAGAGTTGCTATTGCTCGTTCACTTGCAAATGAACCAGAAGTAATTTTAGCAGACGAGCCTACAGGAAATTTAGATACTAAAACAGGTGAAATTGTAATGGAATTTTTAGAAAAAATGCATAAAAAAGGTAAAACAATTATTATTGTAACTCATGATCCTGAACTTGCACTTGAATATGCAAATAAAATTTATTGGATTAAAGATGGTAAAGTTGAAAAGATTACAAAAAAACAAAACAATAAATGGCTAACAATAAAAGAGTAAAATATGAAAGATTATTTTTTATTAAGTTTTAGAAATCTAAAAAGAAGGGGTTTACGTAGTTGGTTAACAGTTATTGGAATTTTTATTGGGATTGCAGCAGTAGTTGCCTTAATTAGTTTAGGTCAAGCATTACAATTAGCAATTTCTTCACAATTTACAAGTTTAGAACCGGATAAAATTCAATTGAAAAATGCAGATAATGGTATGGCTCCTCCAGGTTCTACTGCTGCAAAATCATTAACTCAAGATGAAATAGATTTGATTTCAAATATAAAATATATTAATGCTATTTATGGAACTTATCTTCGTCCTGTAACATTAAATTATAATGATAAATCTCAATTTACTTTTGTTCAATCTCTTCCGAGTAATAATGAATACTTAGAATTGATTTATAGAAAATATAATAAACCAGAACAAGGAAATTTTCTTTTATCTTATAATAATCATAGAATATTATTAGGAAACTCTTTTTTAACAAATAATATCTTCGGTAAAGAAATAAAAGTAGGAGACAATCTTAAGATAAATAATAAAGAATTTAGAGTTGTTGGATTTTTAGAAGAAACAGGTTCGTTTACAATTAATCAGGCTGTTTATTTGTTAGATGTTGATTTAGAAGATTTATTAAATTTAAAACAGAATTATGATTTAATTGAAATATATGTTGAAGATCAAAAATATATTGATGAAGTATCAAATCAAATTAAAGAAATAATCAGAAAAGAAAGAAAAGAAGAGGTTGGAGATGAATCTTTTTCAATAGATACTCCTGGTTCCACATTAAGTAATATTAATACAGTTTTAATTATGGTCAATGCAGTAGTAATTGCTATTGCTTCTATTGCATTATTAATTGGAGGTATAGGAGTTGCAAATACAATGTTTACTTCAATTGTTGAAAGAAAAAAAGAAATTGGGATTATGAAAGCAATCGGTGCAAAAAATAAAGATATAATGAAGATTTTTTTGATTGAATCAGGTTTATTAGGATTTTTTGGTGGACTTGCAGGAGCATTATTTGGTTTAACAATAGCTTATTTAGTTTCAAGCATCGCAAGACAAATCATTGGAGGAGAATTATTCAAAGTTACTTTATCTTGGCCATTATTAATTGGAGCTTCTTTATTCTCATTTATAATCGGTTTAATTGCAGGTTATATTCCTGCAAGGCAAGCATCTAAATTAAATCCAGTACAAGCATTAAGAGGCTAAAATGGTAAATAAAGAGTTTTTAAAATTAGCAAGTGCAAATTTAAGAAAAAGGAAATTAAGAAGTGGATTAACTCTTTTAGGGATAATTATTTCTGTAATTGTTATTTTTCTTCTTATTAGTTTATCTTTAGGATTACAACAAGGAATTGAAAATTTATTTAATCAAATGGGTCGAGATAAATTCTTTATTTATCCTATGGGTATCCCTGGTATTGCAAGTTCTTCTGATTTAACACTTAAAGATATTAATATTATTAACAAAGTTTCTGGAGTTGAAGAAACATTTTATGCAACAATGGATACTACAGAAATAACTTTTAAAAATGAAAAAAGATATTTACAAACATTAGGTATTGTAGACGAAGATAATAAGGTTATTGATTTAACCTTTGATAGTTTTACATTAGAATTAAAAGAAGGATATTTTTTAAAACCACAAGAGAATAGAAAAGTAGTATTAGGTTTTAAAATCCCTTTTATCTTTGAAGAAATTAAAATTGGAGATTCTATCTTAATAAATAATCAAAGATTTCAAATAATTGGAATTTTAGAATCATTAGGCAATGATATTGATGACTCTTCGATTTATATAAGTTATTCTGATTCCAAAAATTTATTTAATAATACAAAAGATAAAATTGACTTTGTAGGAATAAAAATAAAAGATATTAATAATATGAATTTGACAGTAGAAGAAACTAAAGATAAATTAGATAAATATAGGAATGTTACAGAAGACACAAGAGATTATATTATTCAAACTCCTGAAGATATTTTAAATATTTTTAATTCTATTTTATCAATTATTACAATTTTTTTAATTGGAATTGGGAGTATTAGTGTTTTAGTAGGTGCTGTTGGAATTGCTAACACAATGTATACTTCTGTTCTTGAAAGAACAAGAGAAATTGGTGTAATGAAAGCAATCGGTGCAACTAATTTTTCAATTACTAAAATCTTTTTATTTGAATCAGTTTTATTAGGTTTAATCGGTGGAATAATTGGAATGTTTATTGGTTTTTTATTTGCAGAATTAATTGGGTATTTAGTTTTAAATCTAGCAAATATTTCATATTTAAAACCAATATATCCTTTATACTTAATAATAGGAGTTTTAATATTTAGTATTTTAATTGGAATTATAAGCGGATTTTTACCTTCAAAAAATGCTTCAAAAACAAATATTGTAAATGCATTAAGATATGAGTAATTAATCGTAATCTAACATAGAATTTGGATTATTCAAATTATTTCCTTTTCTTTTTTTTGCAGCAATTAAATCATCAATTCTAAGTATCATTATTGCTACTTCACTTGCAGAACCAATTGCTTGAGTTTTAACTTTTAAAGGTTCAATAATTCCTTGTTTTAACATATCTTCAATTTTATTATTAAAAAGATTTAAACCAAAATTAGGATTATTAGATTCATGAGCAACTTTTAATTCTGTTAGAATGTCTATAGGATCTAGTCCTGCATTTTCTGCTAATGTAATTGGAATAAACTCTAGACTCTCAGCAAAAATTTCTACTGCTAATTGTTCTCTACCATTTAAAGTTTTTGCAAATTCTTTTAATCTACGTGATAGTTCTATTTCAATTGCTCCTCCTCCTGCAACAACTTTTGAATCTTTTAAAATGGAAGCAACATCACCTAATGCATCTTCAATAGCTCTTTGTATTTCATCTAAAATATGATCACTACTTCCCTTAATTAAAATTGTCAAATTTTGTGGATTTTCACAGCCTATGATATAAGTAAATTCGTCGTCATTAATTCTCTTCTCAAATACTTTTTGAGCAGAACCAAGACTTTCTAAATCTAAATCTTCTAATCTTGCAACAATTTTTGCATTTGTAGCTTTTGAAACAGCTTGCATATCTGATTTAGGAACTCTTCTTATTGCATAAATTCCTGCTTTTGCTAAATAAAATTGAACTGATTCGTCAATTCCTTTTTGACAAAGAATTAAATTAGCCCCAGTCTTTTTTATTTTTTCAACTTTATTTTTTAAAATAATATCTTCTTGGGAAATAAAACTTTGTAATTGTTCTGGAGAAGCAATTGAAATTTTACTTGTATTTTCTAAGGATCTTAATTCTAAGGCTTCTTCAATTAAAGCAACTTTAACATTTTGAATTTCTTTAGGCATATCCATTGAAACTCTTCCTTTATCTAAAATTATCCCTTGAATTAATTCTGTTTCTTCTATTGATTCTCCTTTTTGTTTTTCTATTCTAATATTTTTTATATCAAAATCTTTTCCTTGGTTTAATAAGGTGATTGCTTGGAGAATAATAGATGAAAATTTTTCTTTTAAATATTCAGCACTTTTTCCAGTCATTGCAGTCTTTGCAACTTGTATTAATTCTTCTTCTGTACTAATATCTATTGTTAAACTTTCTAAAATTTCAATTGCTTTTTTTTGGGCGAGCCTGTAACCTTGAGTGATAATTGTAGGATGTATTTTAAGGTCTAATAATTTCTCTGCATTTTCTAATAATTTACCTGCGATCATTACTACTGTTGTTGTACCATCTCCAACTTCTTTTTCTTGAGTTTTAGAAACTTCAACTAACATTTTTGCAGCAGGATGTTCTATTTCCATTTCTTCTAAAATTGTCACACCATCATTTGTTATTGTAATGTTCCCTGCATTATCTAACAACATTTTATCCATTCCCTTTGGTCCTAAAGTTGTTTTTAATGTTTCTGCTAAGATTTTTGCTGCTAATATATTATTCCTTTGTGTATTTCTTTTAGAAACTCCTTGTAAAGATTCATCATTTTCTTCCATCATTATTAAAATAAGTAATTTTATCTTTTAAGAATTTATACACTCTAGAGATATAATCTATTATTAAAAGTAATATTTATAAATACTTTAATTATTTTTAATATATGATTATTCAAAATATATTTGAGGGTGATTTTAATGATGAAGTGCATAATGATTTTATAAAATTTTCAAGAGGAGAATTTAAAGATAGATATTTAATTGAAGCAAAAAAACAAACAAATAAATGGTCTATAAAAACTAGTTTTGAGTTTACAAATTCTTTTGTTAAATCTTGTTTAGAAAAAGAGAAGAACACTTTTAAAGTTACAGGTATTATTTCAACAACATTAGATATTAAAGATGATATCCCCTTTGAAATATCTAAAGTAAGTCAATTTCAAGGAGTTAAAAAATATATTATAAATACAGAAGTTAAATCTGAAGAAATATTAAATTTAATAAAAAAGTATCCAAGAGTTTTTTTTGCATTAAGTTTTAAAGGAAAAGACTTTGAATTAAAAGTAAAAGCTAAACCTCCAAAAAGTGGCTCTTCAAATAAAAAAGATGATGAAGAAACTAAAGCTGATTTTTGTACATTAAAAACAGATGATAAAGATTTATTAAATCAAATTTTTTTTGATGTAGGTTTAAATTGGAAAGAAGCTAAAATAAATCATACAATTAAAGTAGAAAACATTATTTATCCAAATGATATGGATAAGTTAAAACCTGCACAAGTAAGAGAATTATCTAAAAGAGAAGGAATTCTAATAAGAAATATTACTTTAGATGATAAAAAACAAGTAAAAGAAGCAAAGTTTATTGCTTAAAATTATTCTAAGAACTCTATTTTAAAATCACCTTCTAAAATTTCTCGAGCATTACTTACATTTTTGAAATCATCTAACATTCCATTTAAAAGTTCTAATTTTTCTGATGGTAAATACAGTTTAATTTCTGTTTTCATTGATTTTTGAGCATCACTTTTATTTTGTCTTACTTCTTTTAAAATATCTAAAAATGCATCATAAATTTTTAAGTCTGTTTCATCACTTTCTATTTGAGAAGGCCATGATGTCAAATGAATTGATTTAATCTTTTCATTTAAAATAAAATATTTTTGATATAATTCTTCTGTAATAAAAGGAATAATTGGTGCAAACATCTTTAATATATTTAATAAAGCTTTATACAAAACATATTTAGCAGATTCTTTTTCTGAATCATTTCCATTATAAATCCTTTTTTTAATAATTTCTAAATAATTATCACAAAAATCTTTAAAGAAAAATTGTTCAGTTTCATATTTTGCTTTTGAATATTCATATAACTCAAAATAATTTGTAGTATTTTGAATTGTTTGATTTAATTTTTTTAAGAATAAATTATCAAATTTCTTTAATTCCTTAGGTTTGATAGGAGAATAATTTTCTAAATTTAAAAAAACAAAATTTGTTGCATTTATTATTTTTGTAATTAATTTTTTACCAGATTTTAATTCATTTTCTGGGAAGCTTAAATCTTCACCAGGTTTTGAATAAGAAGATAAATATCTTAAAACATCAGAACCCCATTCATTAATTACTTCTTGAGGAGAAATACCATTTCCTAGAGATTTAGACATCTTTTTTCCATCTGAACTTAACATCCAACCATTAATGAATAATTCTTCCCAAGGTTTTTGATTATAATGAAGATATGATTTTAAAATAGTATTAAAATCCCAAAATGTGATTATATCATGACCATTTCTTCTTATATTTAATGGTTTATCTTTGATTTTATTATAAATTTTAGTTTCTTTCAAAATATCTTTAATTATTGTAGGTGTTAAAGATGAAGTTGCCCATGTATTCATAATGTCTGTTTCAGGAATAAACTCTTCACAACCACAATTAGGACATTTTTTTAATGAAGGCTTTGATTCTAAAGGGTCTATTGGTAAATCTTCTTTTCTGGCTAGAATAACCTCATCACAATTTTTACAATACCATACTGGAAAAGGAATTCCAAAAGGAATTTGCCTTGAAATACACCAATCCCACTTTAATCCATTAACCCAATTATTATATCTTGTTTTCATAAAATCAGGATACCATTTTATTTCGTCGCCCCATTTCAACATTTCTTCTTTTAAATCTAAATATTTAACAAACCATTGCTTTGTAGTTATAAATTCAACAGGAGTATGACATCTTTCACAAACATTTACAACTTGAAAAATTTTTTCTTGTTTAATTAAAAGATTTTCTTTTTTTAAATCTTCAATAATCTTTTTTCTAGCTTCTGTGATTTCAAGGCCCTTATAATTCTCACAAATTTCACTCATTGTTCCATCTAAATTTAAAGCATTTTTAATCTCTAAATCATATTGTTTTTGCCATTCCATATCTGTTTGATCTCCAAAAGTACAGCACATAACAATTCCAGAACCTTTGTTTGGGTCTGCTTTCTCATCAGATAAAATAGGAACTTCAAAATTAAATAAAGGGACTTTAGCTTTTTTACCAACTAATTCTTTTGCTCTTACATCTTTTGGATTGATAAATAAACATACACATGCAGGTAATAATTCTGGACGAGTTGTAGAAATAATTATATCTTTAGTTTTTACTTTAAAAATAATATCATTAAATAAAGTCTCTTTTTCAAAATCAACTAATTCTACTTGAGCTATTGTTGTTTGACAATTAACACACCAAAGAGATGGAGATTTTGTTCTATATTCTCTTCCTTTATTATATAAGTCAATAAAACTCTCTTGAGAAATCCTTCTAGAACGATCATCTATTGTTGAATAAAATAAATCTAAATCAGCAGACATTCCAGACCTTTGATAGTCTTTAATAAATGAAGGAACATATTCTTCTTGGATTGTTTTATGACATAAATTAATAAAATCTTCTCTAGACATATTCTTTGCTTTGATATTTTTTTCTTTTTCAATTAATTTTAATGTTGGGAGTCCATTGTTATCTGTTCCAAAAGGATTCAATACATTAAAACCTCTCATTCTTTTATATCGAGCAATAAAATCTTGTTGAGAATCACCAAAAAAATGTCCCATATGCAATTTTCCAGAAACTGTTGGAGGAGGTGTATCAATTGAAAAAATAGGTTTTTCTGAATTAAAATCAAATTTGTAAATTTTCTCTTTATTCCAATATTCTAACCACTTATTCTCTACTTCATTGAAATCATAAATTTCTTTTTTTTCTTTTTTCATATAATAAAATATAAATTACTCTTTAAAAAATTGTTGATATTATTTAATTAAATTTATTAATGAAAAATAATCCTTTAATTTATGAAAAAAGTACTTATTGCAAGTGATATACATAATGATAAAAGGGTTATTGAACATTTATTAAATCTATCAAATAAACATAAAATTGATTTAATTATTTTAGCAGGAGATATTGCTACATATGATTCTTTTAATCCAGAGTTAATTAAACCTTTAATAGAAAATTACAAAGTTTTGTTTATCCCTGGAAATTGTGACTTTGACGAAGATTTAAAGAAATTTGATAAAAAAGCAATAAATATTGACAAAGAAATTTATTTTTTAGAAGATATTGCAATTATTGGGATTGGATGTAAAAATTGGAAATTAAAATTAACTAAAAAAGATTTTAATGAATTAGATTTAAAATTTAAAGAAATTAAACCAAAAAAAACAATTTTAATTTCTCATTTACATATTAAAGACACAATTGCAGAATTTTCAGGAATTCAAGGAGATGATTATTTAAAAAAAATAATATTAAATCATCAACCGATGATTGCATTTTGTGGACATGTTCATGAAGCAGAAGGAATGATTGATAAAATAGAAAAAACAAAAATTATTCAAGTAGGAAAAAAAGGATTAATAATTGAAATATAATTTATTAAACAAAAAGTAATTAAAAGCTTATTATTTTGAGTTAAACATGAAAACAAGTAAAACAACATTAATTATTACTGAAAAACCTCAAGCAGCACAAAAAATTGCATTTGCACTTTCTAATGGAAAAGATGAAAAAATAACAACAAAAGATAAAGTCTCTTATTATACATTTCAAAAAAATAAAGAAAACTATATTGTTGGTTGTGCTGTTGGACATTTATTTAGTATTCAACAAATTGAAAAAAGAGGACCTTTTCCTAATTTTAATGTTGAATGGCAACCTGCTTACAACAAAAAAGACTCTTCATTTACAAAAAAATATTTTAGTGTTCTAAAAAAATTAGCAAAGGATGCTGAGAATTTTATTGTGGCAACAGACTTTGATAGAGAAGGTGAAGTAATTGGATGGAATGTTATTAGACATATTTGTAAAAAGAAAGATGCTAAGAGAATGAAATTTTCTACACTTACAAAAGAAGAATTAGAAAAATCATTTGAGAAATTATTACCTTCTATTCAAAAAGGACAAGCATATGCGGGAGAAACAAGACATTATTTAGATTGGTTTTATGGTATTAATTTATCTCGTGGTTTAATGAAAGCTCTTTCACAAACAGGCCATTTTAAGATTTTATCTATTGGTAGAATTCAAGGACCAGCATTACATCTTTTAGTTGAAAAAGAAAAAGAAATTCAGAAGTTTATTCCAACTCCTTATTGGCAGATTTTTCTTCAAGTTCAAGATATTAAAAATCAAAAATTAGAAGTTAAATTTATTCAAGATATTACAAAAGAATCTGAACTATTAAAATTTCAACATTTAAAAGGTAAAAAGGCAATTGCAGAAACAACAATTAAAAATGAAGAAGTTCCTGCTCCTATTCCATTTGATTTGACAACTCTTCAAACAGAAAGTTATAAAAGACATAAATTCACTCCATCTCAAACATTACAAATTGCTCAAAAATTATATACTGAAGGAATTATTTCTTATCCAAGAACATCTTCTCAAGAATATCCTGATTCAATAGGTTATGATAAAATATTAAAACAATTAAAGAAATATACTACTCTCGTAAAATATGCAACTAAAAAGAAACCAACAAAAGGAAATAAAACAGACCCTGCTCATCCTGCAATTTATCCAACTGGAGAAATGAAAAAATTAACTCCAAGTGATAAAAAAATATATGATTTAATAGTAAAAAGATTTATTTCTTGTTTTTGTGAGCCAGCAATTGTTGAGAATAAAAAAGTAGAAGTTAAAGTCAATGATTTATTATTTAGAGCAAAAGGATATCAAATTAAAGAAAAGAACTGGATGAATGTATACCCTAGTGATATTAAAGAAGAAGAGATTTTTGCATTAAATGGAGATGTAAATATTAATGAAATTAGAATTGAAGAAAAAATGACTAAACCTCCAAAAAGATATACTCAAGCTTCTTTGATTAAAGAACTTGAAAAAAGAAATTTAGGAACAAAAGCTACAAGAGCACAAATTATTGATACACTCTTTTCAAGAGGATATGCTAAAGGAAAATCTGTTGAAGTTACAGAATTAGGTTTAAAACTAGATGAAACCCTCACAAAATTTGCTCCTTTAATCTTAGATGAAAAATTAACAAGTGATATGGAAATAGAAATGGAAAAAATAGAATTATCAAAAAAGGATTTTGAAAAACAACAAGAGAAATTATTAGATAAATCAAAAAAAACAATTGAGATTATTGCTAAAGATTTCACTAAAAACTTAGAAAAGATTGGCGAATTATTATCAGATGCAAACCAACAAGTAATCAAAGAAGAAATTGAAGAAAATACAATGACTCAATGTCCCAAATGTAAAAAAGGTCAACTAACAATAAAATATGCTAGACAATATAATAGATATTTTGTTGCTTGTAATAATTATCCTGAATGTAAAACAACTTATTCCTTACCTCCAAATGGATTTATGAAACCTGCAAGAGACAAAGAAGGAAATTTAGAAATGTGTCAAGAGTGTAATTTCCCTTTAATTGTATCTATGAGAAAAGGAAGAGCACCTTGGAAATTTTGTTTTAATCCTGATTGTTCAACAAATGAAGAATTAAAAAAGAAAAAAGAAGAATTTAAAAAAAGTTTAAAGAAAAAGAAAAATTAATTTAAACCGAATTTATAATCTATTTTCTTTGAATCGTAAATTTCTTTTTTAAATAATAATCTTTGTAAGTTTACTTTAATTATTTTAAACAATAAAGAAAAATAATTCTTTTTAAATCTTCTAGCAGAAGTATAATTATATATTTTTAATATTTTAAATTTACCAATTTTAGAAGATTCATTAAAATAATGACTATCTTCTCCATAAATTATTCTTTCATCAAAACCATTTATTTTTTTATGAATTTCTTTTGTAGATAATATCCCTGCTGCTCCAGTACATAACTTCCTAGAGAAATATCTTGAAGAATAAATAAAAAAATTATTTAATGCAAATAAAATTCTATATTTTAATTTATCATCTACCTTTAATAAAAATGTTGCAACTTCTATTCCTTGATTAAGTAAAATATTTATTCTCTCTATAAAATTTTGTTTTAAAATAATATCAGAATCTAGAAATAGAATATTATTATAATTAGCATTTTTTTCACCTTGGTTTCTTGCATAACCAGGACCTTTTGCTGATTTTAATTTTATAATTTTAAACTTATTAAACTTTCTAGAATAATCTTTTGCAATTTTAAGAGTATTATCTTTACTTTTACTATCTACAAAAATTATTTCAAAGTTTTGTTTTGTTTGATTTAATAAAGACTCAAATAAAGGCGAAAGATATTTTTCTTCATTTAATGCAATAATGATTATACTTATGTTTTTCATATTTTATTTTGAAATAAAAAGTTTATATAATTTTAGAAAAGAGTAGATTTCTTTTTTATACCTAGATTATTAATTTCAAAGATCATTTCTTTTTCTTTTATACTTCTATGTTTTTTTAAAATCATTTTTCGTTTACCAAAATTAAATTGTAACTCAATTAAACATTTACTCCAGTATTTTAATAAATCCCCACCAACCATATTAACAGATTTTTCAATTTTATCTAAATCTTGAACAAAATTAGAATAAACTTGATTTGTTACTAAAATACAAATATTCTTTTTTCTTGCAATTTCATTTAAGAGCATTAATTGTTTTGCTAATTTTTGATTTACTTTTTGTATCTCCTCTGTTTTTTTTGTTTGAATAGCATTTGCTAATTCAATTCTGTATAACATGCCTATAGAATCTACGATAATTAAAGAAAAGTTTGTATTTTTTATTTTTTCATTTAATTCTTCAAAAATTTTCTCTTGTTCTAAAAAATTTGTTGGTTTGAAAATAAAAACATTTTTTAAATCTTTTTTTATCTCTTCAGAAGAACCATTATGAATTTGTTTATAACGATCTATAGAAAAACTTGCTTCTGTATCTATAAATAAAACTTTATTACCCTTTTTTGATTGGCTTACACAAACACACATACAAAAATTACTTTTTCCACTACCACCAGGTCCATAAACAGTATTAATAATATCTGTTTCATAACCACCATATAAAAATTTGTTCAAGTCATAGCTACCTGCTGATATTTTATTCTCCATTTATATAAAGAGAATTTTAAAGTTAAAAGTATTTAGATTCTAAATATTATTTATAAGTTCTAATTCTTCCTTAAGCTTAATTTTTTCTTCAGGATGCATTTCTTTAGAAATATGGATATCTTCAAAATGTATGGGTTGCCATAAATAAATTTTTTTATCATTTGCTAAATGAAGTAAAGGTAAAAATAAAGATAATTTTTGATCTTTTTCATAAGCAATCTCTTGAAATTTCATTAAGTTTCTTCCAGAAATTAGAATATTCTGAGTTATAACTGAATACATTTTTTGAATCCTAATTGTTAATGGAACTTGTTTTTTAGGAAGTAAATTTGAAGTTGCTTTTTGTGTTTGAAATGTTTTAATTTGTCTTTTAATTCTTTTATTTTCAGTATTAATTGCATGATTTAAGGCTTTCATTAATTCATCAAGAGTTACTTTTTTGTGTCTTGCTAAAGGTGTTTTTAAAACAAGAATAGGTAAACTTTCTTCGTCTATTTCTTCAAAAGAACTAAAATTCAAGATTGACTGTATTTCTTTTTTTCCATAAAGTGAATCATTTAATTCTTGAATATAATCATCAGCTAAAATGTCAGACTTTAATCTTAAAATTAAAGCACAAGCAAGTAAAACTTTAGAAGAAATAAAAAAATTTTCTTCTTCAAGCCTCTTAATTGTTTCAATATATTTATCTGCTAAAATGGTTAAGTCAATATCCCAAGGATCTAATTGTTCTGTTTTAATTAAATCATAAATAATAGACTGCCAACTTAGTTCATTACTTGTTATTAAATCAAAAAATTGATTCTGATTAATTTTATCCTCTTTTTTCATAAATAAAATTATCTTAATTGTTTAATAAAGGTTAGGATAAATTTATTGTCACTAACCAATCATAACAAACCAAAAGATTTATAAACTATGTATCTTTAATTATATTATCACCTCTTTTTCCCCAGGAGAGAGCGATAAGGCCACTATTTAGCTCGCTTTATCGCATCTCCCAGGGTTATAATTATTTTAAAAGTACTTTATTAATTTAAAAATAATATTATTTAAAATTAAATATATTTAAGAAAAGTTAGATTTTATGCTAATTTTGCTTCAACTTCTTTTTTATCAAATTCAGTAAAGTGACATCTTCCACAATAAGCTCTTCCTTTTCCAAGAGATAAAAAAATACCAGGACCACATCTTGGACAAGTTCTTGCTTTAATTAATTTTTCACCTTCAACTTTGTATTTTGTATATTTTTTAGAAGGTTTATTATTAATATGTTTTTTCTTTCCTTTAATTTTTGATTTAATTGCCATCTTTTATTTCTTCTCCTTTTTTTAATTCTAATTCCTTTTCTTTTGCTTCTTTTTCCTGTTGTTTTTTCTTTTTTAATTCAGCTTCAAGAGCTCTTTTTTCTTCTGCTAATTTTAATCTAACTTTTTTAGGTATTATTGTATATTTTTCTTTTGATTCTTTACTTTTATAAACATAAATTTTAATGCTAAAAGAATTTTTCCCAAAATTATTATTTATTTTTTGAATAACTGTTAATTCAGGATCTTTTCCCAATTCTGCTATAATTTCTTTTTTTGTAGGTAATGTTTCATTAATTATTTCAAATAAAAATTCATCTCTTTCTAAAAAAGGATTTTCAATTTGTTCAATTATTTTTGATTTCATTTTGTTTTAATAGCAAACTCTCCTTTTTTATGTATTTCTAATTTATTCGCAATTTCAGATTTTTCAGGATTAAAAACATAAACTCTTCCTTTAAATGAATCATTTGAAGGTGTTTCTCCACAAATAGGACATTTATCTCCTTGATATATTGCTTTACAATTTAAACATGCTTTTTCTTTTGCCATTTTATTTTTTCTTTTCTAATTTTTCTTTTTTAATTGGTAATTTCTTTGCTCTTTCTTTTTCTTGAGTAACCCATTCTAATTTTCCTAATCCAGGTTGTCTCATAGTAAGACCAATTTTAGGCTGTTCTCCCCTATAAGATATTGCAACAATTCTCGCAATACAATTATCTCCTTTTAATAAAGATCTTTTACTTTCTTTTCCTGATAAAGTACCTGTATCTGAAAATGAAACAAAGTCATCCATTGTTTGAGAAATATGAATCATTCCTTTAATAACTCCTAAATTGATAAAAGCACCAAAATTTGTGATTTCGTCTAAGGTTCCATAAACTACTTCTTGTAACTCTGGTCTAAAAACAATTATCTTGAATGTAGATTCATAATAAGCTGCACCGTCACCTGGAATAATTACGCCTTCTTTTACATCTAATACATCTAAAACTGCAACAGTTACTCCAATATCTTTATCTTGAAAACCAATATAAGATTCTTCTAATTGTTTTTTCACAGCTTCATCAGTATCTTCCCCAAATTTTTCAGGACTTACTCTAACATAGTCTGTTACTAATAATTCATAGAACATAAACTATTGAAAAAAAATTAATTTATAAATCTTGCTATTAAAAACATTAAGACAAGTTTAATTAAAATAATTAAAGGAAAAATTTATAAATTAATTTTTTCTGTTTATTTTGTAGAAAAAGTGACTTCACAATAAGAATTCATGATTATACACTTATCACAATCATATTCAGTTTAGAGTTTAATTAGTTAGACTTAATAAGAATCTAGTGACGAATTTTTTCTACAAATATTAACTAAATTAAAGGAGAAAAACATGGCAAAAATTAGTCCGTCGTCTATAAAATATTCTATAATTGCAGACTTTGTTGCAGATGGGCCTTTTCAAAAACCTGATGTAATTGGTGCAATTTTTGGTCAAACAGAAGGGTTATTAGGCTCTGATATGGAATTAAGAGAATTACAAAAAAATGGAAAAATAGGTAGAGTAGATGTTGATTTAATCAGTGAAAATGGAAAAACTAAGGGAGAGATAATTATTCCAACAGCACTTGATAGAACAGAAACAACAATTATTGCAGCTTCAATTGAAACAATTGATAAAATTGGCCCAACTGATGCTAAAATTACTGTAAGAGAAATAGAAGATGTTAGAGGAAGTAAAAGAGATTATATCATGGAAAGAGCAAAACAACTTTTATCCAATATTAAAAATGAAGGTATGAATTCTCGTGAAATGGAAACAGAATTAAGAGATTCTACTAGAACATCAAAAATTGTTTCTTATGGTGATGAAGGACTTGCAGCAGGACCTGAAGTTGAAAGTTCTAATGAAATTATAGTTGTTGAAGGAAGAGCAGATGTTGTTAATTTACTAAAAGCAGGAATTAATAATGTAATAGGCATGCAAGGAACAAAACTTCCAAAAACAATTGCAATATTAGGCAATGAGAAAGAATTAACTTTATTTGTTGACGGAGATAGAGGAGGAAAATTAATCATTGAAAATGTTTGTGCTAATGCAAGAGTAGCATATATAACTAGTGCTCCTGATGGAAAGGAAGTAGAAGAATTAACTAGCAAAGAAATTCTTCAAGCTTTAAGAAAAAAAGTAACTTATGAAGAATATTTTAAAAATTCAAAGAATACTTCTTCAAGTGAAGAAAATATCCAAAAAAGAGCAATAACTAATGAAGATAAAAAGAAAATTAGAGAATTTGAATCTGAAATTAAGGGAAAGAATGTCTTAATATTAGATGAAAATTTAAATGTAATCAAGAATATTCCTATTTCAAGATTATCTTCAACTAGAACAAAAAATGCATTTATTTTGGTAACATCTAGTGTTACAATGAGTATAATTAATTTTGCAGAAGATCTTAATGCAAAAGCAATAGCAGCTAAAACATTTGGAAGAATACCTCAAAATACAAATCTTGAATTTATCTCAATTTAATTTTTTAGGAAATTTATTTTTTTATTTCCCTTTTTTTATTTTTTAGAATTATTTCTTTCTTACAGGTCTAAAATCTTTACTAGAACACTTTCTACATCTAGCTTTACCACTTAAAATTTTTAAGTTGTCTAATTTCATTTTATGTTTACAAACCTTACAGACTACTGCATTCTTGAATAATCTATTCTGTGCTGCAGGAATTTTTGATGCCATATTAATCTATTCAAATTAAGGTTTTTAAGTCTTATGATTATTTAATTATTAAAAATTTTATAAATAATTAAAAATAGCAAACTTTAAAAATTAAATAAAACTTCGTGTTATTATATTGCTCTCGTAGTCTAGAGTAACATTAAAATGTTTCACAAAAGACAACGAGTGTAAGAATGCTCTCGTAGTCTAGTGGCCAAGGATGCTGCCCTTTCACGGCAGTGACCCGGGTTCAAATCCCGGCGGGAGCATATAGCATTCTGAGCATTTCTTGGAACAAAAAATTTATTTTTATCGACGCTGAACATAAAAATATATCAAAAAGACACTACGATAAAATAACATAGAAAATGTTGTACAAAATTAGACAACTTTTGATTTTTGATTATATTTATAATCGGATTATTTGTGTCACAAGTAGGTGGTCGACAAGATATATATATGTCCATCCAGCACACAACACACGATGGCGAAACTAGATCCATATAATACAAAAGAATCATTTATGAAATGGAAAAATAAAGTTCATGAATTAGGGAAAATTCCGGACTTATCTCAAGAAAATTCTGAGCTTGTTTTAAGGTATTTAAGTGATATGGAATTAGGGATAAATACCTCATTAAATAGTAAAAAGGGTTCTAGAAGTTACATTAGACTAAATGCTGTTAGAATTAGATTGATATTTTTATTAAAGAAATTTCAAGGATATTACAATTTAGATAATATAATTACTATCACAGAAACTCAATTATGTTCATTCTTTGTAGATATGCGTAACGGCGTAATAAGACGACTTGACGGGCGTGAATATCGGGCAATAAGGGACTTTGTTAAAATATTTAAGGCATTCTGGCACTGGTGGATGCTTGTATCAAGAAAGGTAGGAAAAGATGTTCCAGATATAACTCTTTATATAGATTCTTCAGGAGAGAAACCAAGATGGGTTTACTTAAATGAGGAACAAATCAAAAAATTATGTGATAATCTTACATTCAAATATAGAGTTCTTGCAATGTTTTTATTTGATACTGGAATTAGAGCTCCAACTGAATTAATGAATATAAAAAAATCGGATTTTTCGCAAGATTATAAAGAATTAAACATAAGGGATGAAATAAGCAAAACTTTTGGTAGAAGAATAAAATTAATGCTATCTTCAGATTTAATTAAGCGGTATATTGAAGATTTTCAAATAAAGGATGACGATTATTTATTTACGACTTTGCCTTGTAATGTAAATCGTTACTTGAAGAATAATGCTAGAAAAATATTAGGAGAAGGATTGAGTCTAGCTGGTCAAAGATATTCCGAGCTTACAATGTATGATTTTAGGCATTGTTCATGTTGTTATTGGTTACCTAGATATAAATCTGAGTCTGCATTAAAGTATAGATTTGGCTGGAAGAAATCTGACAAGATACACTATTACTCTGAATTATTAGGAATGAGAGATACAATAAGTGAAGATGATTTACTTACTCCAGATGTAAAAACAGAAGTAGAAAAAGAACTTGTTGAAACAAAAAATGAAAATTCATTACTAAAAGAAGAATTAATAGCATTACAAGAACAAATGAAAGAGATATTTAGTCAAGTAACTAAATTATCAAATAATTCTTCAATATCCTTAATGTCTAAATAAATTGCTTTCATTTCCTGCATTCTTTTAATAGCTTTTTCTGTAAATCCACTTTTTGATACAAAAATAAAATTATAACTTCCAGGATGATTAATATATTTCAATTTTTTTTCTAATTCTTCAATAACATCAATATTTAACGGTTTATTAGTCCATTTAACTTCTCCTACCAAAAAATTCTTTTCTTTTAAATTATATGCAAGAATATCTATTTCATTAGCTCTTCTGTCCCACCATGAGCCAATATTTTCGAAGTTTAATTTTAAACCTCTTAGCTCTTTTGTATTATAAAGAATAAGTAATTCTTTTACTATATTTTCAAAAATTCTCCCAACATATCCATTCAAATCTTGTTTTATATATTCAGAAACTAGCTTAGTATTCCCTAAACTTAAGGCTGTTTGATTTGGAAGAATAAATTTGTACCAAAATTTAAAAAAATTATCTTTTATTTGATACCTCCCAAGTCTTTCTTTCCCTAATATTGGATCATTCCTTCCAACTAAATCAAGAAGGCTATCCAATTTGTTAAGATAGGCTGGCATCACTTGTGAATTTATATTTGTAATATCTTCTATCTCTTTCATTGTCTCTTTTCCAGAGGAAATAGCTCCTAAAATGGCATTATATTTTGCATGAACTCTAACATTCTCATATTCTAGTAAATTCTTAGGCTCTTCAAATAGTATAGCTCCTTTTTTTAATATTAAATCGAAGATTCTCTCATAAATATCTCCGTTACTTTTTTGAAATTTGTCTAAATAATCTGGAGTTCCACCAAAGACAGAATAAATAAGTATTTTTTCTTCTTCAGACATATTTTTAAACATTAATCTAAAATCTGAATATCTAAATGGGGAAATTTTTATTTTTTGTGCTCTTCCATAAAGAGCCCCATTCCTACTATCCAATATTTTTTGAATCATACCAATAGAAGACCCCAAAAGAATAATCATAATTTTTTTATTCTTTAGTTTTGAATCCCATGCATTTTGTAGACTACTAATATATTCTGGAGCGATATTCGAGAATCTTTGAAATTCATCAATTGCTAAGACAAATTTTTCTTTATTTGCTTTTTCTCCAATATAGTCAAGAAATTCATAAAAGTCTTTAAAAATTATTTTATCTCCCAATTGCTCTTCAACCGCTTTAGATAAATAATTTAATATATCACTTTTTTGAGTAACTTCTACATAAAAATAAAATTGATTCTTTATTCCACTCAAAAATTGTTTAACTAACTCAGTTTTTCCAACTCTTCTTCTTCCATATAAGACTAACATATTAGAGGAGGATTCTGCATACTTTTCTCGTAAAAACTTCAATTCATTCTTTCTATCAAAAAATTCTTTTTCTGCCATTTAGTATTATCACAATAATGTTATAACATTATTATGATAATGTTACTATATAAATGTTTCTTTTTATTATTAATGTAATGATTTATATTATTCCTTTACCTCAAATTACTAGTAATTTGAGATAGTAGAAAAATTATTTTCTCAACATATCGATTCAATCTCGACAAAATTTATAAAGTTTGGAAACAACATTCTTTTAGTTTATTTTATATTCGCTGTCTAATCGAAAGAAAAAATATTTTTGTCTTATGAGAAGACACATCAACGACCGATCCGGACGGAGCATGAGACCTTTTTGACATATCTTGGGGACAAACTTTAATTAAAAAATTAACTGAAAAAGAGTAGAAAATTTTTCAATCATTAACTTATAGCAAATATTCAGAACAAGAAATTTATTCTTTTTTAACAATGTTTATTCCTTGTTACAATTTTATTAAATAAACTATTCTTTGCATTTGTTTGAGAAGTTTTTGCATTTTTTGAATATAATAAAGCATATCCTTTATTTTTAGAATTATATAGAGAATGTTGATTATTTATTGAATTATTAACTGCATATTTATTATTTTTTGAGAAGAATAATGAATATTCACTATTTGTTGAATAACATAAAGAATAATCAGTATTTTGCGAAAAATCTAAAGAACATCCACTATTCTTAGAACGCATTAAAGATTTTCTATTATTTTTTGAACGAAATAATGTATGTTCTTTATTTTTTGAATCTTCTAATGAACGATCTGTATTCCTTGAATTAGATAAGGATTCTCCTGAATTATCTGAGTATTTCAATGATTTGCCTGAATTTAAAGAAGAACACAATGACTTGCCTGAATTCATTGAACCATATAAAGAATAATCAGTATTTATGGAATTAAATAATGATTCTTCTGAATTATTTGATTCTTCTAATGAATAATTAGAATTTATAGAATCACATAATGATTTTCCAGTATTTATTGATTTTTTTAGAGTAAAATTTCTATTTTCTGATGAAAGTAAAGAATCTTCTGTATTTACTGAATCCTCTAATGAATTTTCTGAATTATTTGAGTTATATAAAGAGTGTCCACTATTATTAGATCTACAAAGAGAACAAGATGAATTATTAGAAGATAAAAATGATTTATCAGTATTTATGGAATTGTATAAAGAATATCCCCTATTTTTAGAACTACGAAAAGTAAAATTGCTATTTCTTGATTCTTCTAATGAATTTTCTACATTTGTTGAATTACTAAATGAATTTCCTTTATTATATGCTCTTTTAAATGAATGTCCTTTATTTCGTGAACCAAAGAAAGAATTATCTGAATTTTGTGAACCAAAAAAAGAATTATCGTTATTCTCTGAAAATTTAAAAGATTCATCATTATTCTCTGAAAATCTAAAAGAATTTCCATTATTCTTTGAAAACCACAATTGTCTTTGACTAAAAATTAATCCTTCTGTTGTACTATCAATTATAGCTCCAAGTCCTCCATATTTTAAACAATGAATATGAGAAATATCTTTTGTTATTAAAGCATAGGCAGATGCAGCTATACCTGAAAGATATTGATTTTCATGTATAAAGAACCCACATAAATCTTTTGGTTTATCCTTATATGAATTTGCAATTATTCTTGTTAAATGTCTAACTCTATTTCCATTTTCATCTTGAACTGCTTGGTTTAGTAATTTTATTAATCGTTGAGTTTTTTCTTTCATAAAGACATTTTAATTTAGACCTTTATAAATCTTAGTTATAGTCATTTAATAGTAATTAATTGGATTGTTTATTTAAAAATAAAAGAAGATTTATAAATTGAAATTAAATGAATTTTATTGGTAAATACAATATGAACGAAAAATATAATGTAGAAATAATTTATTCAAAAGAAAGTCAATCAAATTTAGAAAAAACTATTTCTGAATTAAAATTTATCTCAGGAATACAACCTGAAATTAAAATAATATTAGATGAAAATTTAGAAAAATATAGTCTTATGTACAATAGCTTAGCTTATTATAAAGCATATGACATTTTTAATTATATTATGAGAGATGTTTTAACAAAAAAGAATGAAGTTCATTTTTTTATTAATCCATCAAAAGAATAAATATTCTTTTTTAGGGATTTAGATTGAATAAATAATAAAGTAAAAAATAAATTATACAAATATTAATAAAGAAGTTGTACTTTTCTTTTTAATGTCACAGAGATATACTATAAGAAATAGACAATATAATTTGAAGAATCAGTCTATTAGACCTTCTTTAAAACAAGGAAACTTAGAAACAGGCTTAAGTTTAGGACAGGTTATTGAAGAATCCCCAATAACTTCATTTCAAGATGTATTGAGATGTCAATATTTTATTTATTCTAATAAAAATAATTAACATAATCCTCTTTGGGATTGTTCTTTGAATATATCAAAAAAGAATAATTTTATCCAACCTAAAGAAGGAACTCTAAATATTGCTTTTCCTATTATTTGATTTTCATATATTTTTTTCTCATTTTCTAATTGATGATAATTTGTTATTGGGTTATCACCTTTTGTAGCATAAGGTTCTATATCATCTATAAGCCTATGAATAATCGGATGATTTGCTCCTCCTTCAAAAATAATAACATCACCTTTTTCTAAATTTTTTGGATTAATTGCTATAATAATATCTCCTTTATTTAATCCATTCTTAAAGGGCCAATTTTTAGTATCTTCTAATGAAATATCTTCTTCAAAATAAATATTATTCAATATATTTTCAAAACCTTTATTCGGGTGATACATAGAACAAGATTCTACAATTACTAGAGGTAATGAAGTTCCAGTAATAAAAGATAAAATAGGAAAAAGAATCAATTTAATAAAAATTGCAGCTAATATTAAAAATGCAATTGTTGACGGCCAAGAATCTTCTTTTAAAAAAGTAATTATTTTCTTTAAAATAATTTTTATATCCTCTTTTTTCATAAAATCAAGTAAAATAAATATCTTTATATAACTTATGTAAATTAAAACCATAAAAAAGTATATAAACTTGTTTTTTCTTTTTTAGTTATGATGGATTTAATTTCTAATAGTCTTTTCTTAACATTAATTATAATTCTTTCTATTTGGGAAAGTGTTTGGAAAGGAATTGCATTATGGAAAACAGGTAGGAATAATCAATTAACTTGGTTTGTTTGTATTTTAATATTTAATACAATAGGTATTTTGCCAATATTATATTTATTGTTTTTTCAAAAGAAAATTATTGTTAAAAAGAAAAAATAAATTTATTTCCAAGTTACATTAACTTGATCTGTTCTTTGTTTTGGATTAATATCTATTTTATTTAAATCTTGAATAGAGTAATAAATCTTTTTCTTAAACATTTTCCAACCTAAGTAAGCAATCATTCCAGCATTATCAACTAATAAACTATTATCTGGACAGAAAAATTTCACATTTCTTTTATCACACATTTCTTTACACATTTGTTTTAATCTTGTATTACAAGCAACACCTCCACCTAACAACAATTCTTTTTTACCTGTGTGGGCTAAAGCTCTTTCTGAAGCTTCAACTAACATTGCAAAAACTGTTTCTTGCAAACTAAAACTAATATCTTCTAAAGGATATTTTTTATCTAACAATTCTTTTATTTTTGTTTGAAGTCCACTAAAACTAATATCCATACCTTTAATTGTATAAGGAAGTTCAATTAAATTATTACTTTTATTTGCTAATTCTTGAATTTTAGGTCCACCTGGAAAACCTAAATTTGCATATCTTGCTATTGTATCTATAAAGTTTCCAACACCTAAATCAAGAGTTTCTCCAAAAACTCTATATTTATTAGATTCATATGCAATTATTTGGGTATTAGCACCACTAGCATAAAGCATAACAGGATCTTTTGCTCCAACAGTTTCTCCTATTTCTAAATGAGCAATACAATGATTTACAGGAATTATTGAGACCTTTAATTCTTTAACTTTTTCTTTAACAAAGTTCATTCCTGCAATTAAACACGGAGCAAGTCCTGGTGCATTTGAAAAACTAATTGCATTAATTTCTTTATCAAGAATATTTGCTTTATTTAATGCTTCTTCATAAATTTTATTTGCAATATTTTCATGATGTTTTTTTACTTCTAAAGGGATTAAACCACCTGATTTAGTAGTATAAGAATCTTTAACATTACTTAATATTTTTCCGTCTTTTACAACACTTACACCAAATGTATGTGCTGTAGACTCAACACCTAAGATGATTACCATAATTAAATAATTAAATAAGATTATAAAAATATAAGGGTATTATCACTTCTAATGGCTTTGTAGTCAAAAAAGCATTTATATATTATATTTATGTTAAAATAACATGGTAGAAAATACAGATATTTCAGTATCAATTGATGACAATCGAATTAAAGATATTGCAGAGGCTATTACAAATAAAACTTGTAAAAGAATATTAAACTATTTAACTGAAAATGAAAAAACAATTAGTGAAATCTCTATTGAATTGGATATTCCAATTAATACTGTTGAATATAATATTAAAAAATTATTGAACACTGGTTTAATTGAAAAAAAATCTTTTTGGTGGAGTATAAAAGGGAAAAAAATGCCAACTTATACTGTTTCAAATAAAAGAATAATTATTTCTCCAAAAAAAGAAATTAATAATTTAAAGTATTTAATAGCTTTAGGAGTAACAGGTATTATCTCATTAATTATTAAAAATATAACTCAACCTGCGAAAATAGTTTATGAAAAGACTATTCCTTTATTAAATGATTTTTCAAATGAATTGATTAAAAGTACAGCAGACTCTTTTTTAGAAAATGCTCCCCAACAAACAAGTCAAATTATTAATACAGTTACTTATTTCCCAAAAATTGGTTTTGGAGAATGGTTTTTATTTGGAGCGTGGTTTGTGATTCTACTTTTTTTTATATTTAGTATAGTAAGTGAAAGGAGGTCTAAATAAAATGAAAGAAAATGACAAATTAAAAATGACTGGATTAATTATTATAGGGGTTATCTTATTAACATTAATAATAATTTATTCAGTGTATAGTTTTCAACCAAGAAGTACAATTAATGTTGAAGGTTTAGGAGAAATTAAAGTTACTCCAAATGAAATTAATTTAAATTTTAATATTGAAAAAAATGCAAGTACATCAAAAGAAGCTACTAACTTAAACTTTGAAACAACAGAAAAAGTTAAAGAAGCTTTAATTGCTATTGGTATTGCAGAAGAAGATATTAAAACAACAAACTTTAATGTATATGAAGAATTTGATTGGTCTAAAGATGAAAGAAAATCTCTAGGTTATAAGGCTAGTCAAGTTTTAACATTAAAATTGTCTATTGATGAAAAAGAAAAAATTAGTCAATCCATTAATGCAGCAATAGAAAATGATGCAACAATTAGTTATATTTATTATTCATTAAGCGAAGATCTTGAAAAAGAAACTAAGGCTTTAGCAATAAATAAAGCTACAGAAGATGCAAAAGAAAAAGCTACAGAAATGACTAAAACACTTTCTGCAAAACTTGGTAGAATTATACAAATAAGTGATTCATATAACACACCTTCTTACTATTATGGAACATATGCTAAAGATGCTGTATTAACAGAATCTATTAGTGCTAGAGGTTTAAGTGAAGTTTCATTTAATCCAGATGAACAAACAGTAAGTGCAAGTGTTTCAATATTATATGAAATCAAATAAATAAATTTTTTATTTTTTTATTCTTTTTTTAATATTTTTTCTAATTCTTCTTTAGCTAATTTAAAATCAGCTCTTCTTTGACTTTGTTTCATTACTTGACCAATTAAAAAGTTTAAAGAATTTTCTTGACCTTCTTTGTAATCTTGAACTGCTTTTGGATTTTGTTCTATTACTTTTTGACAAATATTTTGAACAGCATCTTCTGCAATTTTAAATATATCTTTTTTTTCTTTAATAGAAAAACTTTTAGGAATAAAATCATTCATTATTTGTTTTGCTTTTAATGTTGTTAACTCTTTTTTCTCTACTAAATTAATTAACTCAGCTAAATGATTTGGTTTTATATCTATATCTGAGTCATCTAATGTTTTTTTATTATAATTTAAAATTCTTAATAATTCTATTGTAATCCAACTTAAATTCTTTTTAACATCTATTCCTTCTTTAGCCAACTCTTCAAAAAATTCAACTAATTCTAAATTTTTCATAATTATTTGTGCATCACTTTTTTCAACTTCATAAATCAAAAGAAGTTTCTTTAATTTTTCATCAGGAGTTTCAGGTAATGCTTTTTTTATTTCTTGAACAAAATCAGAGTTTAATTTCATAATTGGTAAATCTGGATCAGGAATAAATCTATAATCTTGAGCATTTTCTTTTGTTCTCATTCTAATTGTCTTCCCTTTTGATTCATCATATCTACGAGTTTCTTGTATTATTTTTTCATTATTTTTATTTGCATCTAATTGACGAGAAATTTCATAGTTAATTGCTTTTTGTATCTTATCTAAAGAATTTAAATTTTTTATTTCAACTCTTTCTCCATATGTTGAAATATTTACATCAACTTTGATTCCGGCATTTTTCTTTATTGCTTTAATATAACTTAAACTTAAAATGAAACTTTTTAACCAAGAAATAACTTCATCAACTTTTTTAAAATCTGGAGCTGTGACTACTTCTACTAAAGGTAAACCACTTCTATTATAATTAATATGACCATTTTCAGGATTCCATTGTGCAGGATCTTCTTCTAAATGACATTCCCAAATATTTATACCTTTAAAATTACCTTTATATGCTGGAAAAGAACAATGTGCTCCAGAAATAGTATTTTGAAATCCTTTAGGTAAATCAGGCCAATTATAATGTTTTCTTTGAAAAATTAAATCTTTTTCTTCTTCAATTTTACAATTTAATATCAAACTAACTTGAATTAATTTTTTTATTGCTTCCTTATTCACTAACATTGGTTTACTTCCCGGTGTTCCTGTACAAATGGGGCAAATATTTGAATTAGGTTCATCAAATTCAAAAGTAGAACATTTACAAAATAATTTTTCTTGAGTATTTAAGTAACAATGAATTTCTAAACCAATTTTTAAAGGATGTTGTGTTATTAATTCCATTATAAAAAAAGTAAATAAGAGTTTTTAAGATTTGTTAAACTATTTTTGGCTTCATTAAAAAATAAATGCCAAACTAATATTGGCGTCATTTTTTATTTAAATAAAGAAAAGCAAAGTACAAGCTAAGTCGGCTTCACTTTCTTAAAATAAGATTAGTAATTTAAACTAATTTTATCCAAATAATGAAGCCAAACCTTCAGCTGCTTCAGCCTTTGGTTCTTCTTTCTTTGGTTCTTCTTTTGGTGCTTCTGTAGGAGCAGAAGAGCTAGCAGCAGGAGCTGCAATAGAAGCATTAGCTAACTTTTCGTCAATGTTAACACCTTGTAAAGATGCAATAAGAACCTTTACTTTGGATTCGTCAACAGTTACGCCAGTAGCTGAAATAACTTTTTTTAAGTTATCTTCACTTACTTCTTGCCCTAACTTGTGCAATAAAAGAGCTGCATAAATGTATTCCATTTTTTTTATTTTTATTTAGTTTGAATTTGATTCATTATTTAATTTTTGTGTATTTAAGCATTGTTGAATTGCTTTTTCATGAATACTTGCTTTTGCTAAAATAAAATCAATTGTTTCTGTATTGAAATAACTTAATTCAATTGCAAAAGGTAAAGCTCTTGAAAAAGCATACTCTAAATCTTGAATTGTCTTCTCTTTATCAATTTTAATATTATTATAAACTTTACCATTCATATAAGCAGCTATTGGTTCTATTCCTATTTCAAAAGGGATTATTTCTAATTTAGCCATTATTGAAGCTAACTTTTGATTTATCTTATCTCCTTTTTTAACTATAACTTTGTCTTGCATAATAGAAATTTTACCACTTTCTACTTTGGGTATAAGACCAACAGCGGATAATGCTGAAATATCTGGACCTGGAACCAAACTAGTTGGACCTGCTTTAACAACAATATCTTCTGGAGCAATATCCCCTTCTTTTGCTTTTGCAGGACTTTTATTTTCAGATAATAAATTTGAAATAATAAATGCATCTTCTTCTGAAAATAACATTGCAGTAGAATCTTGAACATAAGGAACTAATTCATGTAATTCTTGAATTCCACAATGATCTAATGCAAAATCAATTAAACTTTTTTTTGTAACTTTTATTTTAGCATTTTCTCTTAATTTTTTTTTCAAATCTTGAAATTGTGCAGAAGGTAATCCTTTTATTGAAACTACCATCACTGTTTTTTTCTTCATTAAATTTGACAAATCTTTTACAAGAGATTTTTTAAATTCGCTAACATGATGAGATTCTTTACCTTTCATTTTATTTTGTTTTATTATCTAAAAATTTAATTGGTTTTGACATTGTCAATTTTACATAAGCATTTTTTATATTTTCTTTTCCTCGAGGTAAATTTTTTTCTAAACCTATCAATAAAGCTTCTATATTTTCAATTAAATCTTTATCAGACATGTTTTCTTTACCTACAATTAATTTAATACTTGCTTCCTTATTTCTTACACGAACTAAACTTTTCATTTTTTCTGCTGTTTCTTTTATTGTAGTTTCATCTTCTTTTGAAATGATTCCTCCTTGTGGAGAGGGCATTTTAGCTAATGGACCAAACACTCTTCCAAATTTTGAAGCAATTTTACTCATTAAAGGAGGTGTTGCAATAAAAAAATCAAAAGAATTAGCAAGTTTTTTAATATCTTTTTTATCTTTATATTTTACAAAATCATCTTCTGTTAAACAAGGAATTGTCTTTATTTTCTTTGTTAAAAATGCACAAACTTTTTTTTCAGAAGGATGTGGAACTTTTAAGAAAGTGTTTAATGCTTCTTTTCGAACATCATAATAGTGCAAATTCACAATCAGATCTACAGATTGAACAAACTTTCTTTTCTTTTCCTTTCTTAATTCTTTAAATGCTTCTTGTAATTTGTTTTCTTCAGCCATATTATTAATTATCCACGAGAATTATTATTTAATCCTCCTACAAATGTAGTAATAGCGGAATAATATTTAACAGATTAGAAGCTTTTTAAAGGTTATGCTTAATTATTTTAAAAGTTTAGATAAAGTATCAGATAAGATTTTCCCATTTACAATACCTTTATATTGATTCATTAAAAGTCCCATATAAGCACTTTTTGAAAGATTTGGTTTTTCTTCAATTAACTTAAGAATATCTTCTTCTAAATTTAAATCATTATTCTTTTTAGAAATAATTTCTTCTAAATTTTGATTATTTAATAAAGAATAAAGTATATTTTTAACATCATTTGGAGAAATTTCTTCTGGGACTTTTTGAAAGATTTGTGTTAAAACATTTAAATTAATTTTTTCTTCAATATTTTTAAGAGGTAAATTCAATCTTTTTGAAAACTCTTTAGGAAAAATTGTTAAACATTTTGCAATTAGATTATAATGATCACAAATAGATGTTAATGTTTTAAAATCTTCTATTTTATTTTGTTTTAATAATAATTGTATTAATTCTAAATTTAGCCCAAACTCTTGTAAATACTTTTTATTTTCTTTTGCTAATTTAGGTAAATTTTTCTTTAAATTATCAATTAAATCTTTTTTTA
Organism: Nanobdellota archaeon; assembly: GCA_023397215.1. GTDB lineage: Archaea > Nanobdellota > Nanobdellia > Pacearchaeales > GW2011-AR1 > JAGVXH01. The sequence continues at coordinate 56,314 of JAEWUG010000032.1, forward strand.
TTCTTAATAATTTTAAATCTGTTTCAGGATACATTCTAGAAGAGCCAGGCATTGGACGAAGAAATTTTGTAGTTGAATCAGTATTTACTTGTCTTACTTCTTTTGGTACTTCATTAGATAATAAGGTTATCCTCTTTGAGATGCATGAATAGGCTTCTTTTGCTTGTAAAGCTTCTGCAATAAATAAAATAAATGCATCTTTATTTGTTATTTGAAGTTCTTTATTGATATTTAATATTTCTTCATTAGAAAAATTATATTTTCCTAAATTTTCATCAGAATGAATAATTCCTCCAATTTTAGATGTTGGTTTTGCAGAGTCACTTAAATCAGTACCTATTCTTTTATTTGGTTGTAATTCTTGTTTTAATAATCCTGAAGCATTTGTTAATTTTAAACCATAAACTTGTTTTTTTTGACCAAATCCATTTTTAATTAAATTGCATTTTGTGTTTTGAAAATATTTTGAGAGATCTTTTAATTCATTTAACTTAATTTTTTTAATTAAAGGTCTTAGTTTAATTAAGTTTGTTTGTCTTTGAATTTCATTTTCAATTGTTTGAATCATAATTCTAGGATCTTGAAAACCTTTTATTTCAACCCTATTTCCACCCTTTATTGAAATATTCAAATCTTGTCTTATTGTTCCAATACCTCTTTTAATTTCACAAGATCTCAAAACTTCACCAATTTTAAGAGCTGCTTCTTTAATTTGTTCTGGACTTTTTAAATCAGGGTATGTTGTAATTTCAACTAATGGAAAACCAAGTCTATCTAATTTATATTGTGTTATTGCACTTATTTTTTCAGAATCTAATTTCCTAGCAGAATCTTCTTCTAATGCAATTGTTTCAATTCTCACAATCCCTTGTGTTGTATTAACATAACCATCATACCCTATTAAAACTGTTCTTTGAAATCCAGAAGTATTACTACCATCAATAACTGTTTTTCTCATTACTTGAGTTACAGGAAAAATTTTACAGTTAAATAATAATGCAATTTGTATTGCTATTTTTAAAGAATCTTGATTAATTTCATGAGGAGGTTCTTCATCTAATTCAACTAAACAATTTGTATCATAAACTAAATACTCAAATATTTGTTTTTTTTCATTTTCATATAATGCTGCAGAATCAATCTTTCCTGTTTCTCCAACTACTGGATTTAATTTTCTCTTTACTTTAAATATAGGTTCATCATTTCTTAAAATAGTAGGACAATTACAAAATAATTTATTTGTATTTAACTGTTGATGAATTTCTAAACCTGCTTTTAATCCAATTTTTTCATAATCCATATTATACTTAAAATGTTTAATATTTTAAATGTTTTTAAGGCAACTTTCCCAAAAGATTTATAAATTAATATTGATATTTGATAGTATGGTTGCAAAAGTTATTGAAGCTACTGAAATGAGAAATGGAACATATATTCTTATCGACGGTGTAACACATCAAGTAAAAAAGTTTGATGTTTCTAAAACAGGAAAACATGGTCATGCAAAAGTTCGATTTGAAGCTATTTCAATAACAAATGGTAAAAAGAAAGTTCAAGTTGTTCCAGGACATGATAAATTTGAAGTTCCTATGATTGAAAAAAGAGAAGGTCAAGTATTAAGTATTCATGGGGAAATGGCTAGTATTATGGATAATCAATCTTTTGAAAATTTAGAATTGCCTATTTCTGAAGAAGTAAAAGAAACTATTAATGAAGGTTGTAGTGTTGAATATTGGAATGTTGAAGGCGATAAATTAATTAAGAAAGTAATGTAAAAATTCTAAAATATTATTATTACCAAGATATTGTTTTTGGTTCTCTTTTAACATACTGAAATTCTTCTTGTAATTCATATATTTCAATACTTGTTTCAACTTGATCATCAAAATATCTTAATTGATATTCTCTGTTATTTTCTGGATTAAAAAATTCAATTATCATTTCATTAGTATCCTTATGAGCAATGAATAAATAATGGGAATCTATTATCATTTTTTTATCATTTATAAAAATAAAATCATTATTTTTTAATTCTTTAATTGGCTTACTCATTTTTGTAATTTTTAATTCACCTACCATAAACAAATATAATTAAACTCGATTTAATAAATCTTTTAGTTTTTCTTGATTTTTAGATTTATCTTTTAATTCTTCTAATTTATAAAAATCTTTTCCTTGAAATGTTAATCTTTGTTCTTTTTTTATTTCTCCTAAGTTTTTTCTCCGCATTTTTGATGTTAATAAAACATCTTGTTTAGATAAAGTAGATGTCTTTTGAGCTAAACTAATTGTATCTTCTATTGTTGTATACTCTAGAATATTTTGTTTTCTTAATGAAACTAAATCACCATTATTAACACCAATACCAAAGTCTATTTTATTTGAATGTGTTTTATTAAATTCGTTTAATAATCTTAATAATTTTAAACTAGAAGATAAGGCTAAAGAATCATTATTAAATGTTTTTGTAATTAAAGGTGAAAAAATTAAGTTAATAAAATTCTCTTTAGAGTCTATAGCTACCTTACCCTCTGTTGAATCTTTGATTATTTGATTTAATTGTTCTAATGTAGATTCACCAAGGTTTTCTAAATTTTTTAGATGAATAGATATTATTGTAGACATAATTTTATCTGCATTTAGAACTAAACTAGACTTTGCAATATAAGCTGTTGAATTAGGTGTTAATTTAATAATTCCTTCATTATCTTTTTTTTGTTGATTTTCTCTTTTTAGTGGTTTAGTTAATATAAACCATTTTTTGATTTTATTAAAAAAGTGTTCATTAGAATCAGATTTCATTTTTTTATTTGAATCTTTTTTAATAGAACTGCCACCTTTAGAAATCTTATACCTAAAATAAAAGATTAATCCCACAATTAAAATTATTAATAATATCCATAAAAAAGAAAAATTTAAATTTATCCAGGATACTTTATTTTCATCTTTAATATCAATAGCATTTCCTGTTAAAAAAGCTGAACGTTGTATTGTTTCTCCATTATTAGAATCTATTGCAATATCATACTCTCCGTCAGGTGCATAAAGAGTATATGTTTTTTGTTCTCCTTGTTTTAAAGAAATATCTAATTTTTTTATTTCTCCTCCAATTGACAAATTTAAAATATTATTATAAGGAGAATTACCATTATTTTTTATAATTAAGGTACTTCCTTCGAAAAAATAATCTAATTTAGGTAATTCTTTTATTTCAAAATTTGCTTCTTTAGAGAGTAAATTTTCATAAGCACTATATACCTTCCAAATACCTGCTGAAGAATTTGAACTTGTATTAATTTCGAAAAATTCATTGGATTGGATATTATAAGAAAAAGATTCTTTTGTTGGTGATTCTAATGTAACTAAAATTTCATTGTTAATATTATTATTTGTTTGATCTAAAAGCGAAGGATAAATTCTTATTTGCTCTTCTGGATTTATTTCATTTTTTGAGATGCTTATTTCTAATTTAGTGGGTTTTTGATTTATATAAAACTCTAATTGAATATTATCTTGGTTTAAAATAGAAGAATTTTTATCTAAGTCATAAATTTTTATGTTCAATTTATGATTCCCAAATTTTTGGTTTTCTACAATATTTATTTTTAATTGCGAAATCCCCTGAATAATTTCTCCTTTAGTTGAATAAAAGTTAGAAGTTTCATAAAAACCATTTAAAAGTTCATTATTCATTTTATTTGCTTGAATATCTAAGATTATTTCTTCACCAGGATTATATTTTTGTTTATTTAATTTAACATTTAAATCTAATTTTTCAGTGATTTTGAATTCTTTTGTTTTTGCTTGTAGTGAATTTATTGAAGCTATAATTTTACATGTTCCAACAATCTCTTGAAGATTATTTATTTCTAAATCTTCTTTTGTTAAAGTTTTATAAGGTATAGAATAATACTGATCTCTATCTTTAGAAAAAGCCCTTGCAGAAATTCTCAATAAATTATAATTTTGGTTATTACAAACAAGATCTATATTCAAATTTCCTTCATCAGAACCTCTAATTCCTTCTAATGAAACATATAATTTATCACCCAAATTATAAACTTCTTCAGGTTCACTAATTGTTAATTGAGCTAATGAAAAATTAATTAAAAAAATAAGACTTAAGAATGTAAATATTAATTTGTATTTCATAATATAATTGATTAAAAATAGTATTTAAACATTATTAAAATAAAGAATAAATTAACCTTTAATCACTGCTAAAGGAACTAATTTTGCTATCTTCTTTGAAAGATTTAACTTATCACAAACATTTACTACTTCTTCAATATCTTTATATGCTTCGGGGGCTTCATCAATAATATCTTTAATAGAATTTGTTTTTAATTGAATATTTTTTTTATTTAAATCATTTAAAATTTTTTGTGGACTTAAAATTTGTTTTGCTTTGGTTCTACTTAAAACTCTTCCAGCACCGTGAGCTGTTGTAGAAAAAGAAAGTTCTTCACTTTTATTGGTTCCTACTAAAATATATGACGCAGTTCCCATTGATCCGGGGATTATAACTGGTTGACCTGTATTTTGATATTTAAATGGTAATTTTTTTGATGGGCCAAAACTTCTAGTTGCACCTTTTCTATGAATACAAACAGTTTTAATTTGATTATTTATTTTATGTTCTTCAAATTTAGCAATATTATGACAAATATCATAAAGTAAAACATTTTTAGAATTTGGAAACTCGGCTTGTAAAATTTCTCTAATTTTATGCATAATTATTTGTCTATTTGCAAATGCAAAATTTACTGCACAATTCATTGCAGAAAGATAATCTTTAGCTAATTTTGAATCTAATTCTGCATAAGCTAATTGTTTATCTTTTAATTCTGGATTTTGCATTTTTTGAATATAATCTGAAGCAATTTGATGGCCTAATCCTCTAGAGCCACAATGGATCATAATACAGATGTTATCTTTTTCTAAATCAAAAACATTTGCAATTTTAGAATCAAATATTTCTGAGATTTTTTGAATTTCAATAAAGTGATTACCAGAACCTAATGTTCCTAATTGAGGTTTCCCTCTTTTTTTTGCTCTTAATGAAACTTTAGAAGGATCTGCATTTTTTATTTTTCCATTTTCTTCACAATATTCCAAATCTTGTGCTATTCCAAATCCTTTTTTGATAGCATATTCTGCACCATAAACCAAATAATTATCAAGTTCTTTTTCATCTAATTTTAAATTATGTTCTTGACCTAACCCTGATGGGATTTTATTGTAAATTTGATTTAGAATTTCTTGTTTTTTTAATAAAAATTCTTTTTCTTTAATGTTTGTTAATAAAACTCTAACACCACAATTAATATCAAAACCTACTCCTCCAGGAGAAACAATACCTTTTTCTAAATCAAAAGCAGCAACACCACCAATACAAAAACCATAACCTTCATGAATATCGGGCATTGCAAGAGAATAATTAATTATTCCAGGTAATTTTGAAACATTAACTACTTGATTTAAACTATTATCTTCTTTAATTTTATCTAAAATTTTTTTTGATGCAAATATCCTACAAGGTACATTCATATCATCTTGTTTTTCTATTTCCCAAATAAAGTCATTAATTTTTGTTATATTCATTTTATTTTAAAGAAAAAAGATTATATAAGGTTGATTACTAAACATCTAAAACACAAGTAATCAACCAGAAATTATTTTGTTTTTTTACTTCTAAATCATTGTATGTTATTGCCTTAACTTTATTATTAATATTGTATTTTTGATTATCGTCTCCTCTGAGAATACATTCTAATTTAAAATTATTCTTATCAATTTTTAAATTATGTATTGTTTCAGTTATAAAATTTTGAGAATCTAATAAAAATAAAAATTCTTCGAGAAATTTGTATAAAAGATTTTCAAGATTATTTGATTTGATTTTTATTTTTTTTAATTTATTAAAACTAATCTTTTTATCTTCTTTTATTATATTTAAAAGGGCATATGCAGAATCTTTAAATGTTTTATTTAAGGTTTTAGATTTAGCTACAAATTTAATATCAGCAGTATGTTCTAAAAAAGTATAATTCATAAATAAAAGAAATTTATTTAATTTAAATAATTAGTTATTTTAAGACTTTCCCGGTCTCCATATACCATAAATATAAATCTAATCTTGCAAGGTCTAATTTTGTTTTTAATGAAATTTCTTTAAGGATATTTTCTATTTCTAAATATTTTCTAGGGGTTAAACTTTTTAATTCTGAAATGAGATTATATTTAACTAAAATATTAATTATATGAAAATCAATTATTGCTAAATTTTTGTAACCAATATTCCTTAAAAAATGACTTGCTTCTTTTAATCCTAAACCTTGAATATTTTTTACAATCCAATTTCTAAGAATTTGTTCATTTTTTTCTAATTTTAATAGTTTAATTAAATCTTTTTTTTTATTTCGTGCAAGAATAATTCTTTTAGCTCTTTGTTCCCAAAAACGATGTCCATATTCTTTTAATTCTAAAGCTAATTTTTGTTCATTAGAATATAAGAAATCTTTAGATAAATTATTTTGCATTTCTATAGACTTATCTGCCTTAAAATTTGCTGTTAAAAGACAAAAACATAATTCTGAGAAAATTTTATCTGGACTTTTTATTTTTTCAAATTCTGAAATTCTTTGTTCGATTAAACTTTTGATAGAAGATTTTTTTAAAAAATCAATTTTTAAGATTAAATCATTCTTTTTCATATTAATTTAATGTTGTTTCCCAAAGACCATGTAAATTACAATAAGTTCTTATTCTTTCTATATCTACAAGTTTTATATTTGAAACAGAAGTTATTGGTTTTTCATCAAAATTTAAAGTCCTTCTAATTGTTTTATTTTTTGTTTGTATTTCAATCCATTCAATATGATGTTCATTTGTCATAGGATGTTCTATTTCTCCAACCTGTATTTTAATGCTATCATCTTCTTGAGAAATAATGGGTAAATGTTTTTCTTCTAAACCTTGTTCTTGTTTCTTTTCGATTAACAAATCCATTTTTTGACCACAACAAACTAATTCTCCAGGTCCTGAATGTAAAACTTCTACGATATTACCACAAACCTTACATTTGTAAATTTCTTTTAATTTTGTCATTTTTTATTTTTATTTTTTTAATTATTAATAATTCTCACACAATAATTCATAATGAGCTCTTGGATGTTTACAAGCAGGACATTCTTCAGGAGCTTGATTACCTTCATGAACATATCCACAATTTCTACATTTCCATCTTACAACAGTATCTTTTTTAAAAACAGAATTTTCCTTAATATTTTTATATATTTTTCTATATCTTTTTTCATGTTCTTCTTCTACTTCAGCTATTTCCTTAAATGAATCTGCAATCTCTTCAAAACCTTCTTCTCTAGCTATTTTTTCAAATTCAGGATATAATTCTCCCCATTCTTCTTTTTCTCCGTCTGCAGCAGCTTTCAAATTATCAAGAGTTGTTGAAATTAATCCTGAAGGATATCTTGCTGTAATTTCTAAAGCTTCTCCATTTCCTTCTTTTAAATATTTAAAAAAAATCTTAGCATGTTCTTTTTCATTATCTGCTGTTTCATTAAAGATAGCTGAAATTTGTTCATAACCTTCTTTTTTTGCAACTGATGCAAAATAGGTATATCTATTTCTTGCTTGACTTTCACCAGCAAAAGATTTTAATAAATTTTTTTCTGTTTCACTTCCTTTTAATTCCATATGTATAGAATCCACTAAAGGTTTTTATATCTTTTTGTATACTGTATTTTAATGAAAAATATTTCATGTGATCTTATAGGAAACATTGCTATTTTAAACTTTAAAAGAAATACTTTTTTTTTAAAGAAAAAAATAAATGCATATATTTTACTTAGAAAGAATACAAACATTAAAACAATTTTAGAAAAAAAAGAAAAAATAGAAGGAATTTTAAGAATTCCAAAATTAAAATTTTTAGCTGGTAAGAAAGATTATGAAACATATTATAAAGAAAATAATTGTTTATTCAAATTTAATGTAAAAGAAACTTATTTCTCTCCTCGTTTGAGTAATGAAAGAAATAGAATTAGTGAAGAAGTATTAAACTTATCTAAAAAAATTAAAAATCCTAGAATTTTAGTTATGTTTGCAGGAGTATATCCTTATCCAATTGTTCTTGCAAAAAAATTAAAATTGAACAAGATAAAAGCAAAAATTTATGTTAATGAATTAAACAAAAAAGCAAATTTTTATGGAAAAGAAAATATTAAATTAAATAAAGTTGATGATTATATTCAAATTTGTGAAGGAGATGCTAAAGATTTACCAAAAAAATTAAATCAAAAATTTGATATTATTCTAATGCCTCGTCCTAATTTGGAAGAAACTTTTTTGGATATTTGTTTAAAGTTATCCAAAAAGGGTACAAAAGTATTTTATCATGGATTTGGTAAAAAAGAAGAGGTTATTAATGAAATTGAAAAAAAATTAAAGGGAAAATATCAAAACTTTGTAATAAGAAAAGCAGGAGATATTGCACCTTATAAATATAGGTGGCAAGTTAATTTTAGTATCAAATAATTAATTTGAATTATGTAAGTATTCATGAATTGCATAAGCTGCAGTTGCTCCTTGTGCTGACGAAGTTATTAATTGTTTTAATGGTTCATCAGTAATATCTCCAGCAGCATAAATTCCCGGAAGATTTGTTTGCATTTTTTTGTTTACTTTGATATAGCCGTCTTCATTACAATGAACTCCTAATTCTTTTGCTAAATTTGAAGAGGGTATAGAACCAATCTCAATAAAAATTCCATTAGTTTTTATTATTTGTTCTTCTCCTTTTTGTGTTTTAATCTTTATTGCTTCAACATTTTTATCCCCAATTATTTCTAAAGGAACTGAATTATAAATAACTTTAATATTTTCTTTTAAGTCTATTTTATTTAAATAAATAGCTTCACATCTTAATTTTTGTTTTCTATAAAGAACAGTTACATTATTTGCAATTTCAGATAAATAAAGTGCTGCTTTTGCAGCAGTATCATTACCCCCAATAATGATAGCATCTTTATTTTTGTAAAACATTCCATCACAAGTAACACAATAACTAACTCCTCTCCCAATTAATTCATTCTCTTTTGGAATGTTTAATTTTTTGTGTAAAGATCCATTTGCAAAAATAACTGTCTTAGAATTAAAAATATTTTTTTCTGTGAAAACAGAATAGAAATCTTTATTTTTTTCGACTTTCTTAACTTCTTCTAGAATAAATTCTGTTCCATATTCTTTTGCATGATTTTGTATATTTATGCTCAATTCCATACCAGAAATACTACTAATTCCTGGCCAATTTTCAATAATACCAGATTCTAAAGCACAACCTCCACCTGAACTTAATACCAATGTTTTTCTGGCATATCTACTCAAATATAAAGCAGCAGTACTACCTGCAGGTCCAGAACCAATTATAATTACATCATAAATTTTATCCATTAAAACTTAAAATTGCAGTACTTTAAATATATTTGTTAAAACTGTAATAAATTAGAAAAAAATGAGGATATTTCTTTTTAGAACACTCTTAGTATTATATACATCTAAATACAATATTATTTAAAAATATTCAAGACCAATTTAATATATGATTGAAAAAAAATGTGTTTTATGTGGTATAACAGAAAGAGAAACAACTTTGTATGAAGGTATTTATGATAGAGAAATGATTTTTGTTTGTCAAAATTGTGCTAGAGAAGAGAGAATTCCTGTGATTAAAAAGCCTTCAATAGAACAATTAAAAGATGCAAATAAATTTTATTCTGTTAGGGAAAGAATGGAAAAAATGTCAGGTATGAGAAGAATTAGAACAAATATTGGAGAAGACCAACAAATTGTTTTAAGAAATTTGACAAAATTAAGAATGCCTGAACCTAAACAAAAACATGAAGATGTTGAAGATAATTATTATTGGGAAATAAATATGGCTAGAAGAAGAAGAAAAATGACTACAAACCAACTTGCAAAAGAGACAGGAATTTCACTGGAAATTATTGAAAGTTTAGAAAAAGGTAAACTTCCATTAGAGTTTAAAGAGATATTATCAAAACTAGAAGGATATTTTAATATTAAATTATTAAAACATCATGATCCAAAAGTTAATTTTTTTATGAAAGAAAATGAAAATAAAATTTTAGAAGATGTAAAACAAAAAATTAAAGAAGATAGAGAAGAAGTATTTAAGAAAAGAAAAAGAAAAATATTAAGAAAGATTGAAAATTCTGAAATTGATTTTTCAAAACAAGAAAATTTAGAAAATATTACTTTAAATGATTTAATTGAAATTAAAAGAAGAAAAGAAAAAGAAGAACAAAAAAAGAAATATGAATCACAAAGAAAAGAGTTGTTTGGAGAAGATTTAGAATTAGATGAAAATTAATTTCTTTTAACCAAGGTATCTTATTCTTCCTGGACGAGGTTCATAAATTACACCTTCTTCTAAGAGCCTTTTTATTTCATTATTTATTTTTTCAGGATTTGATTCTGTATTTAATATTATAGTATCTACATCAATACCGCCTTCAACTTCTGCATCTTTAATTTTATTTAAAATAATATCTTTTAATTCATTTTTATTTGCTAAATCAGGATAATTTTCTTTTTCTTTTTGTAATTCTATTTTTCTAACTAAAAGCCAACGAGGATCTGTTTTTTTAATAATTTCTGGTAAGATATAAATTTCAGAGTTCCATTCTCTAACATTTCCAACAATTTGTAAAGTATCTCCTTGTAAAACATCTTTAATCAAATTTAAATCATCTCCAAAGACTTTTATTTGAATTTGACCAGAAGCATCATCTACTGTTAAAGTACCAAATTTTTTTTCATTTTCACTTAAAAATTTATCAATACAATTTGCTAAAAGGTTCACTCTAACTATTTTTTTATCTTGAAATTCTAAGTGTATAAATTTCCCATCAAGTATAAAAGGTTTTGATTTTAATAAATCTCCAATTTTAATTTTATAAGCTACATTTCTTTTTCTAGATTCAGTATTTATTGCTTCCATTTTAAACAAAAGAAAGAAGTGTTTAAAAGAATTATTGAAATAGAGTTTATTTAGTTAAACTTTAAAAAGTAATTTTGTTTATAAATAAGATGAATAAAAGAGGGTTATCACCTATTATTGCAACAGCTATGCTTATTACATTAACACTTGTTTTAGCTTCAATTGTTTTTTTATGGGCTCGTGGTTTTATTAGTGAACAAATTCAAAAATTTGGACAACCTGTTGAACGACAATGTGATAATATAGAATGGCAAATAAGTTATCATTCTTCAAGTCCAGCAAATGCAAGATATTTTGATATTTCAAATTATGGTAATATAAATATAAATAGTGTTAATCTAAAAATTATTTCTGGAAATAATGAAAAATCAGAAAATTATAAGCTAAAATTGAATAGTGGAGAAGCAGATTCTTTAATTTTAGACACAATTATAGAAGGAAAAGAAGCAGAAAAAGTTATTTTTTATCCTGTTTTGTTAGGAAGTACTAGTGATGGAACAAGCAAAGGCTTTCCATGCGAGAATCAAGGAAAAGTTATTAATTTTATTTAAATAAAATCTTTAAAAACTTATTTTATCATTTACATTTAGGAGAAAAAATGTTATCTAAAGATAAAATTAATGAATTAAGAGAATTATTAGAAAAAACACAGAATCCTTTGTTTTTTTTTGATAATGATAGTGATGGATTATGTTCATTCATAATTTTACAAAGAGCTTTAAATAAAGGTAAGGGGATTCCAATTAAGAGTTATCCTGATTTGTCTGAGAAATATGTCAAGAAGGTTCAAGAATTAAATCCAGACTCAATAATTATTTTAGATAAAGCAGATGTAAATCATAAATTTATAGAAAGTGTGTCTCAACAAAATATTCCAATTATTTGGATTGACCATCATAAATCTAATACTTTAGATGAATATATTTCTAAAACCCATTATTTTAATACATACCCTGAAGCTGAACCAGTAACTTATATTGCTCAAAAGATATATAACAGAAGTCAAGATAGATTCTTTGCAATGATTGGATGTATTTTTGATGTTTATATTCCTGATTTTGCTAAAGAATTTGAGAAACAATATCCAGAATTATTTAATTCAAAATTAGATGCATTTGATGCTTTGCATTTAACAGAAATAGGTAAATTTTCTTTAATGTTAAACTTTGGTTTAATGAATACCACAACAAATGTTGTAAAATTGATTAAATATCTTGAAAGAATAAATTCTCCTTATGATTTATTGGAAGAAAATTATTATACAAAAGAATTTCATAAAAGATATAATGAATTAAATAAAGAATTAACTAAATTAATTAATAAAGCAAAAATAAAGAATAAAGATGAAAAAATACTTTTTTTTAGTTATGAAGGTCAAAATTCTATGTCCGGATTACTTGCAAATAAATTATATTTTTTGAATAAAGATAAATTAATTATTGTAGCATATAAAAAACCAGATAAAATAAATTTGTCTATTCGAGGAAAAAATGCTCTTAAATTCACTAAAAAAATGTTGGAAAAAATAGAAGGTTCTAGTGGTGGAGGGCATGAAAATGCAACTGGAGCTATGATTCCTATAACTCAATATGAAAAATTATTAGAATTAATAAAAAATTAAAACGCCCGCACCCCGAATCGAACGGGGATGCCCAAGGGGCCCGGTTTTCTAGACCGGTGCAATACCATTATGCGATGCGGGCTTAATATACAAACAGATAAAATAGTTTTTAAATTTATTTCATTAATTCATTTGTTATATGGCTATGAAAAGGATACGAACCCACTGTTCAAACTTTACTCTAAACAAATTTTAAGAAATAAGAAGTTAAGAGCAAAGATTTTCAACCTCCGCTGCTACGGTCGTGGGGGAAAATGGCTCTGGTGGGATACGAACCCACGACCTCCGCCTCATGAGAGCGGCGCTCTAACCAACTGAGCTACAGAGCCTTGATATAATTTAAGAAGAATAAATATTTAAAAGTCTTGTTGTTAAGGAAATTTACTTTTGTGGTATTATGTGTATATGAAAATGGTTAATTGTTTGTCCTGCAGAAGGATAGTTATTTTGAACTATTTTAATGCCGGTTGCTAAGTTTTGTTTGATAAGGTTTAAACTTTGTTTTTGTATTATATTTAATATTTTATTTGGATATTCTTGTGGTAAATCAAAAATTGTTTGAAAATGTTTTTTTGGAATTAAAAGGCAATGTCCTTTAGAGATTGGATTAATATCATTAATAATTATAAAGTTTTTATCTTCATAGAGAAAATCAGATTTTATTTCTTTATTAATTATTTTACAAAAGATACAATCATTCATAAATGTTATAAATAATTAAAAATTATAAACTTAACTAATAAATTTAAGAAATCCATCTATTATTCTTCCAAAAAGAGTAATTCCATAATCTGAAATAACAATTCTTTCAGTACAACCAGGACAACTCCCACCACAATCTATTTCAGTTTCATCCCCATTTTTTATTCCATCAAAACAATGATCACAATATCTTTTTGTTTGTTTGTTTGATAAATCTATATTTAAGAAAGGTTCGTTTAAACTTCCTTTTTCAATAGAAGCAATTAATTCATTATTTAATTTATTATAAATTCCTATATATTCTCTACCACACTTTGTATAAGGTTGAGAAAACACATCCATTACAAGAGAACAATTTTTTTGTTCAATTGTTGGATTTAAACATTTATTTGTATCAATACATGTTCTTGTTTGAATTCCATTATAAGAATATTCATTATTTGATAAAGTTAAAAAATCATAATCTATATTACACATAGACCAATTTGTGCACTGGATTTTAGGAATACACTCTTTATTACAAGGAATCTTTTGAGGTCTGTTTATTTCTGTACCACAATTATTTTCATCAATACATGTAGGAGTACTAAATCCATCTAAACATTTACTCCAAGTACAAGTCCATTTTTCAGTACAAGATTGATTACATTGTCTAATTCTTGAAGGTAAATTTATTCTAAAAGAACAATTTTTTTCATCAACACATTCTCTTCTTTGAGAACCATCAATACATTCTCCCCATTCTTCACAGACCCAATTTGGTTCACATATTGATTCCCAAACTTTTTCAAAATTAACAAAGCCACTATCAATATTATCTGAAGGATTAGAATTTTCTAAATCTGAGAAATCATTTAAAGAAACATTATTTATTAAATTTAAAGTGATATTTCTCTCACCACTCGAAAGTTCTGCAGGACAATAATTTAAAGAAAAATATCTTGGACTTGAACAAGAATTTATATTTTCAGAGATTAAAAATAATTTTAATGTTAAAGGATTTCTTTTTGCAGGAATTTTTAAAGAACTTGACTGTCCTATTCTAGGTAAATCTTTTATTGAATAACTCTTGTCGAAAAAGTCAAAAAATTGAATGTCTATTTGATTTACATTATAAGAAGTATCTAGTGTTTTTAACTCAAAAAAAATGTTCCCAGAAAAGGCATCGTAACAAGCATCATATTCAAATAAGTCCATATTATTTATATCAATACAAGTTTTTATTTCACTTTTTTCTTTATAAGAATAATAAATGAAAAAGATATTTATCAATAAGAAAAATAATATTGATATAAGAATAATTAATAAAGTTTTTTTCTTCATTTTAATTTTTTAATTTTCTTTTTTTTCTTTTTAATTCTTTTAAATATTCTTTACCTTTTTTAGGATGAACATTAATATCTTCATACCAGGTTTTATTATTCATAGGAGAAGTTTTGTTATCTTTAATATTTATTTTTTTTATGGGAATTTTCTTTTGATCTTTTTTTAATAATGTTTTTTGTAACTTTTCTTGTTCTTTTATTTTTTTTTGAGTTTCCTTTAATAAAATAGTATTCTTTTTTTCATGTTTATTTAATTCATATTGTTTCTTTTCTAATTCTTTTAATAATGATTGTTGTTGTTTTGTTAATTGATATTTTTTTAATTTTAAGAGTTCATTTATCTGTTGTTCTATTTCTGCTGCTTGCATCATTGGGGTTAATTCTTCGGTTAAATTTTTTTTGTTAGAAACAGAATCTAATGTTTTTTTTATTTTAGGAGGTATTTCTTTTTTATCAAATATTTTTTTACTTCTTGTAGAAAAGTCAATTAAATGAATCAATTTTGTTTTTAATTCTTCTATATCAGAATATCTTACTTCATTTGTGGAATAATATAATTCAAACATTTTTTGACAAATATCTTCATATTTTGTTAATTTTTTTTCTTTAAAATAATCTACTAAAGAAGAATAACTCATTGTTTCTTCTAAATTAAAATCTTCTTTAAGGTATTTTTTTAAATAATCATTAATAATTGATAAACGTTCAACTGAAGATTCTTTAGAATTTATCTCTTTAATTATATCTTCTGTTTTACTCTTTACATAACTATCTAATTCAATAGATTCTTTTTTTTTCGTAACTTTTTTATCTGTTAAAATAAGAACTATTCCGATTATTATTGAAATAATTACTAAACTTAAAAGTAAAAGAATTCTAGGATCAGAAAATAAAGAATTTGATATAAACCACCTCATGAAAAATTTAATTTAAGGAGATATAAAAACATTACTCTAATACTAATTTTGAATAAACTAAATATTTAAAAAGGATAATTGTAAGAATAAGTTATGGTAAACACAATTGAGAGACCCTTGGATCTTTTGAATTCTGCAAAAGGCAAGGAAATCTTGGTGCAATTAAAATCTGGCAAGCAATTTGTTGGAGCTTTAATAGCATTTGATATACACATTAATGTGGTATTAGAAAATGCTAAAGAGATAGAAAATGGTGAACAAACAAGAAGTTATGGATTAACATTCTTGAGAGGAGACACTATTGTATTTATTTCACCAAATGCATCCAGTTAAATTTAGCGATTTGCCCTTGATTTTTCGCAAAAAGGCATGAATTTCTAAAGAATTATTTTATTTAGATGTTTCTATATTTCAAAAGAATCAAGATCATTAACAACAATTGAATTTTTAAAAATTTCTTTTGCTTGTTTTTCAATTTGTTTTGGAATATCAGA
Source organism: Nanobdellota archaeon (assembly GCA_023397215.1). Lineage (GTDB taxonomy): Archaea > Nanobdellota > Nanobdellia > Pacearchaeales > GW2011-AR1 > JAGVXH01. The sequence goes on from JAEWUG010000032.1 coordinate 72,414, forward strand.
ATATCTCTGAGATAAATGAAATA
>JAEWUG010000017.1 GCA_023397215.1 Nanobdellota archaeon
ATGTTGTTAGGGGATTAATATGAATAATATTGTAGTTACTGGGAAAAGAAAGAGTGCTATTGCAAAAGCTACAATAAAAGAAGGAACTGGAAACATAACAATAAATAAAAAACCTATTTCTCAATTACCTTACCTTCAACAATTAGAAGTAAATGAACCATTAGTTTTAACTCATGAAATTCTAGGCGAGATAAAATTTGATGTTAGTGTAAACGTTAAAGGTGGTGGAACATCATCTAGAATTGAAGCATCAAGACTTGCTATCGCAAGAGCAATTTTAAAATATTATAATAACGAAGAATTAAGAAGAACTTTTATTACTTATGATAGAAACATGGTTGTAGCTGATACTCGACGAAAAGAAACTTGTAAACCTGGAGACTCTAAAGCAAGAGCAAGAAGACAAACTAGTTTTAGATAAGATTATAAATAAACTTATAAAGATTTTTAAATATTAATTTAAATAAAAGTTGTGATATTAAAATGTTAAATCCCTTTATTCAATTTGGTCTTATTCTTTTAGTTGTCTTAGTTATTTCTTTTATTATGCGTATCTTAAAACAACCATTAATTATAGGTTATATTTTATCAGGAATTTTAGTTGGTCCTTTTTTCTTAAATTTAATACAAGATTCTGAAACTATCACTACTTTTTCTGAAATGGGTATTGCTTTTTTATTGTTTATTGTAGGACTTCATTTATCTCCAAAGATACTAAAAGAAGTTGGTAAAATTTCATTAATTACAGGATTAGGTCAAATAATCTTTACATCTCTTATAGGCTTTGCAATTTCTTATTTATTGGGTTTTTCAGTTGTAACAGCATTATATATTGCTATTGCACTTACTTTTTCTTCTACAATTATTATTATGAAATTATTAACTGATAAAGATGCATTGGACAAACTTTATGGTAAAATTTCAATGGGATTTTTATTAGTACAAGATTTTGTTGCAATAATTACTTTAGTTATAGTTGCTTCTTTAGCAAGTGGTGGGGGAACAAGTGAAGTATTATTTTCTACAATATTAAAAGGCTTAGCAATAATTTTAATTTTAGGTTCTTTAAGCTATTTTGTATTCCCAAAATTAAGTGATTTTTTATCTAAATCTCAAGAATTTTTATTTTTATTTTCAATAGCTTGGGGACTTGGTTTTTCATTATTATTTTTATATGTTGGTTTTACTATTGAAGTTGGAGCCTTAATTGCCGGAATAATGTTATCTATGGCACCATATAGTTATGAAATTAGTTCTAAGCTAAAACCATTAAGGGATTTTTTTATAATTTCTTTTTTTGTAATATTAGGAAGCCAAATGGTTTTTGGAGATATTTCTAATTTGATTATACCTGCAATAATTTTATCTTTATTTATTTTAATTGGAAATCCGTTAATTGTAATGACATTAATGGGTATTGAAGGATATAGTAAAAAAACAGGTTTTATGGCTGGTTTAACAGTTGCTCAAATTTCAGAATTTTCTTTAATCTTAATAGCCTTAGGTGTTAGAACAGGAAGTTTAACTCAACAAATACAATCATTTGTAACTTTAATTGGCCTTTTAACAATTGCAGGTTCAACATATATGATAATGTATTCTGAAAGAATATATAATAAAATTTCCAAATTTATTTCTATCTTTGAAAAAAAGAATGTAAAAGAAAAAGAAATTCTCCAGAAAAAATATGACTATATTTTATTAGGATATAATAGAATTGGTTTTTCAGTAATGCAATCATTTAAAAAAGTTACAAAGAATTTCTTAGTCGTTGATTATAATCCTTTGGTCATTAAAGATTTAAGAAAGAAAAATATTGAAGCAATTTATGGTGATGCTGAAAATTCTGATTTGCTTGAAGATTTAAATATTTCAAAAGCAAATGTTATTGTTTCAACTGTTCCTGAAAAAGAAACAAATGAATTAATCTTAGATGTATTAAAAAGAAACAAAAGTAAATCAATAACAATTTTAACAGCAAGACAAATTGATGAAGCTTTAGAATTATATAAATGTGGAGCAGATTATGTAATCTTACCTCATTTTTTAGGTGGAGAATATGTTGCACAAATAATTGAAAAAGCTAAAAAAGATAAAGAGATTTATGAAAAAGAAAAAAAGAAAGATATTGATTTACTCAAAAAAAGAATAAAAGAAGGACATGAACATCCCTTAGACTAAAGAAAGTATTAATGAAAAATTTAATTTTAGAAGACTAATTATTTTTTCTCCGCCTAATTGTATTATAATTCCAAAAATAAATATTAAACTCAATAAAATAATCGCAATTTTATTTAATGGAATAGAATATTCTGGAATTCTTCTTCCTTTTTGTTTTGATTTAAGATTCATTATTAATATTAAAATACCTGTTGAACCTCCAGCAATAACCCCTGCAATAGATAGTATTTGAACAAAAGAAACTAATTTAAAAAAATAAATTATCAAAAACGCAATAATTGGTACAATTGAACAAATAAACCAAGCATGATTTCTTTTAACTTTAAAATCAAATCTAAACATATCTCTTAAGGAAATATTCAAAGAAAGATAACTTGTAAAAATTGCAAAGGCTCCTACAAAAGCAAAAAACCTCCCTAAAGCTAATGTTGCAATTTCTGGAACTTGTTTTCCAAAATTACCTAATAAAACCAATGTAAATAAAAAATAAACAATAAATGGAATTAAAATACCTAATATTATTGATTTTTTCATCCATCTTTCTTTTCCTAATAATAATCTTTGAGCTGCAGGAATAGAAGAAAAAGACATAAATGAGAATAGAACAATTCCAAATGGAAAAAAGAAATTTTCTGGTTCAATAAATGTTAAGTTTTCAGTTTGTATTGAAGGACTATAAAATAATACTATTAAAAAAATAAAGGCCAATATAAAATAAAATCCAATTTTGCCATATAATTTTAATGCCCTTAATCCTATATATGTTAAAATAGATAATAAAATCCAAAATAAAATTGAAAAAAGTAAGGCATAATTATTATTTCCAAATAAAATATAAGATAAACTTTCTCCCCCCCCAATTAAATATGCAATTAGGGTTGAAAAAATATAAAACATCATAATAAAAAGCATTAACTTTTTTCCTTTATTTCCTAAATATTTTTTTGCATAACCTGTTAATTGATTATTACCTTTAGTTCTTAAAACAATTTCACCTAAACAAAGTTGAACAAATAAAACAAATAAACCAATTAAAATTAGATAAATAAAACCAATTAAAAAACCAGTCTTAGCAATTACATATGGTAAACCTAAAAAACCTGCACCCATTGCAGTGCCTGCAATTAATGAAACAGGATTTGATAATTTTTTTTTCACCATCTTATCTTAATTAAATTTTGTCAAACTTAAATATCTTTTGAAATGGTAATAGAATATTTATAAATTAAATTAAATTAATAATTAAATGAAAAAAGAGGAACTCGTTGGATTATCAAGTATAGAATCAAAAAAAAGATTAGAAGAATATGGATTTAATGAAATTAAAGATGTAAATAAAGTTTCTCCTCTTAAAA
>JAEWUG010000026.1 GCA_023397215.1 Nanobdellota archaeon
ATTTAACAGTAATCGTTCATCTGGTTCAAGATTTGGTGGTCAATCAAATTTTAGAAGAGACTTTGAACCAAGACAAATGCATAAAGCAATTTGTTCAAAATGTGGTAAAGAATGTGAAGTTCCATTCAAACCAACAGAAGGTAGAGATGTTCTTTGTAGTGATTGCTTTAGACAAAGATAAATACTCTTCAAAATATTATTTTTTTATTTTTATTTATTCAAAAAGTTTAAATATACTTTTAATTTTTAGTTAAAATGAAAACACAAAACAAAAAAGCACAAACTAAAAAGAGTTTACCTAAGAATCAATGTAATTGTAGTTCACAACCTAGTTCTGGAGCAGTATATGGTTTAGGTTTTATTGGAGCAGCAATTTATTATATTTCAACAGCAACTACCTTTTGGATGGGTGCATTAGGATTTTTAAAAGCTTTAATTTGGCCATTATTCTTAGTCTATGACTTGTTAAAATATATTAGTTAAAATATTATAGTTTATTTTTTGTATTTTTTCTTCAAATGGAATATTAATAGAATTAAGATTAATAAAATAACACTAATAAAATAATAATGTGTATTATCTCTTCCTTTTTGTGGTAATTCTTTTTCGATATCTGTTTCTACTTCATTAATTTGTTTAATAGAATAATATTCATTAATCTTTTTAATTAAAATATTTGCTTTATTATTTTCTATTGAATTTACTTTAATATATAAATCATAAATATCATCCATTTCAAAATCAATTTTCCACTCTTCACCGATACTTAATTCTTTAATTAAAGGTTCAGACTCAATTTTAATAGTAACTTTATTCTCTTTTATTGTTTCAATAGTCATTTTATGTGTGTCTTCATTTAAGTTAAAAGATTCAGATTCCTTTTCAGAATAATAATTTGTATATCCTTGTTCTAAGTGTTTATCAGGGATATAACCAATATTTCCCATGTTTACATTCTTTTGATTGTTAAATTCAATTTCATTTTCTTCTTCTAATATTTCATTACCTGATACACTAAAAATAATATTTGAGTAATTTATATTATCATAATTATCTATTGCCCATATTTGTAAGTTGTATTCACCATTTTCAATTATTTCTATAATTGTTTGATTATAAGATTTGTTTAAACCATTATAATTATAATATATTTCTTTTAGGTTTACATCATAAACATCAAGATTAATCTCTATATTATTATTAGAATAATTCTCTTCTTCAATAGGTGATATAATATTTATTTTAGGAGAAATAATATCTTCTATCATTCCTCCATCATTAATTGTCCAATTGTATTCTGTTATAATTCTATTTTTATATATTTCTGGATTTCCTTCTGTATAATTAGTATTCCCTAAATCCCAAACAACATCTCTTTGTAACTCTTGAGAACCCCAATTAATTAATAATTTATCATATAATTCTGTAGGAATTTCTGTTGCAAAATGAGATAAATCTGTAACAGATGAAATATTCCAATTAGAAATATCTAAATAATAAAAATTTATAGCACGTAATAATAAACTACCCATATCTGTTACTTTACTTGTATCCCAATTGCTAATATTAGAAGAAAAATTGATTGTATCTGCAAAAGCCAAACTCATATCTATTACATTACTTGTATTCCAATTACTAATATTAGAAGAAAAATTAATAGCATCATAAAAAATCATATACATATCTGTTACTTCACTTGTATCCCAAGTATTAAGACCTTTTGCATTAAAATTTTCAGTAGTAAAAAAAGAAAATGAAAAATCATTAATATTTGTTATATCCCAATTAGATAAATCTCCAGAAAAGTTTTTTGTTTGAAAAAAGAACCCACTACTTCCACCAAAATCATCTACAAAATCATCTATTTGAGATAGATTCCAATTAGATAAATCTCCAGAAAAGTTTTCAGAATCCATGAATAAGTTTCCCATATCTATTACATTACTAACATCCCAATTAGATAAATTACTATTAAAATTTTTGCTACTTGAGAATGCTTGAAACATAGAATTAACTCCTGAGATATTCCAATTAGATAAATTACCAGAAAAATTATTTGAGTTTGAGAAAATTGAATCCAAATTATTTAAACTATTTGTATTCCAATTAGATAAATCTCCAGAAAAATTATTAGTATCCGAAAAAAACATCTGAAAAGAAGTTAAATTTTCTAAATTCCAATTAGAAATATTTGCATTAAAATTATCTGAGTCATAAAATATTCCAAATGAATTTAAAACATTAATTAAATTCCAATTAGATAAATCACCACTTATATTATTTGAGTTTGAACACATCTCATTTAAACCTGTTACAGAAGAAGTATTCCAATTAGACAAATCACCAACATTTAAATTTTTTGCATATGAAAATAGCTTATCCATATAAATAACATTTTTAGGATTCCAATTTGAAATACTTAAAGTAGAATTACTCAGATTATAAAATAAATTACTCATATCAATTACATTCTCAATATTCCAATTAGAAATATTACCAGAAAAATTAATTGAATTTTTAAATAAATATTTCATATCTGTTATATTTGACACATCCCATGAAGTTAAATCACAATTAAAATTATTAGTATCTTTAAACAATTCTGAAAAATCAGTCATTTGACTTATATCCCAATTTTCTACAGCATCACAGTCATTTGCTAAAATTGCTTCACTTAAATTATTATAAGACTGAATATTAAATCCAACAAAACCTGTTAATGATGAATAATTAATTAAAAAAAATAAAGAACATAAAAAGATTATAATTCCTAAAATATACAATTTTTTTTTATTCATTTCACACTTCCTTTTCATAAATTAATTTCACGATACTATTTAAATATATTTATATTTTAAGATGAAATGCGCGAGCTGTTATCAGGGTCAGAATGAGTGAATGGAGCAATGTATGTATTATTTTATGAGGAATCCTTAGTCCTAGAAGAATTTGGGAAATAAAATCTCCTTTGAAAAGAGGAAAATAAAAAAAGAGGTTATATATTATCCAATGGGTTTTTTACATTTTTAATAGAAGCTTGAGATATTTGAGTGTAAATCTGAGTGGTCTTAATTGAACTATGTCCAAGCAATTTCTGAATAATTTTTAAATCAGTTCCTTATTTTAAGAGATGTGTTGTAAAACTATGCCTTAACAAATGATGATATACTCTTTTTTTAATCCCTGCTTTTTTGAAATAATTTTTTAAAATACTCTGAATTGTTTTAGTTGTTAATCTTCCATTCCTTTGCGATCCAAATATAGATTTTGAATTTCCTATTTTAGAAAAACTTATAATCTTTCATCAAATTAAAGTATTATCATGGAAAATCCCTATGATGTTATAATAATTGGCGCAGGTCCAGCGGGATTAGAATGCGCAATTCAATTAAAAAATTCAAATTTATCAGTTCTTTTAATTGAAAAAAATAAGATAATTGGGCCTAAAACATGCGCGGGAGGATTGACAAATTTAGATAAAAATTTTGATATACCAAAAGAAAAAACACGAAGTTTTCAAAAGCAAGAATTTTTTATCAAAGAAAAACAATATATTATAAACTATTTTAATCCTTTAAAGACAATTTCAAGATTTGATTTAGGTCAATATCAATTTCAAAAAATAAGAAATTGTAAGAATGTCAAAATTTTTAAGGAAACGCTAGTTAAAGAAATAAAGAAAAATGAAATTGTAACATCAAGTGGAAATTTAAAATTCAAATTTTTAGTTGGTGCAGATGGCTCAAATTCAATAGTTAGAAAGTATCTTGGCTTAAAGTCAAAAACCTGTATTGGAATGTATTATGATATTCCAAAAATTTCTGACAGATTTATATGGTCTGTAAATCCCAAAAAACTAAAATCAGGATATATCTGGGTTTTTCCACACAAAAAATATACAAATATTGGAATATATTATAATCCTGATTTTGTTTCTGCAAAAGACGCCAAGATAGCTTTAGAAGAATTTTTGAAATTTCATAAGTTTGATTTTTCCAATAGTAAACTTGAAGCATCGCCAATTAATTATTCATACTATGGATGTATTTTTGATAACATTTTTCTTGTTGGAGATGCTGCAGGTTTAGCATCAAAAACTACTGGGGAAGGCATCTCATTTGCTTTAACTAGCGGAAAAGAAATTGCCAAAAGAATACTGAATTCAGATTATGAAATGGAGGAATTAGAGAAAATTATGACATTCAAAAGAAGACAAGAAAGAATGTTAAAATTATTTGATGGTTTGCCATTTATTCAAAATATTTTATTCAAAATATTTCTTAATTTGATGAAAAAAAGGTGGTTTCAAAATTATTTTGGTAATTAATAATTTACACTCTTTGAAAATTATTTGTTCACTATCTTTCGCATCCCGTTACGCTCTCACTTCGTTCGGGACATTTAACAAGGATTTAGAGGAGAATCCTTCGGCTCGAGATTTTCCAAAATTTTTGCTTCGCAAAAACTTTTTAAATTTTTATGTTAAAAAATGTATAACTTCAAAAAAAGTTCGCATCTTTTGATCAAAATATTAGAATGCGCGAGCCGGGA
>JAEWUG010000033.1 GCA_023397215.1 Nanobdellota archaeon
GGTGTTGAAAGTTGTGGATTTGGTTCTGTAACTAGTAGTCTTGCTGGAGAATATATTAAAGAAAAATATGTAGAAGAAGAAGTTAGTAAAAATAAAATAACAACAGAAAAAGATTGTATTTCAAGTAGTTCTTCAATTTTTAACATTAATGGTAAAAATATTGAATTATTAGGAATAACTAGAATTTGTGCTAGTTCTAATCCAAGTAAGGATGATTTAACTAATTCTGAAAAAAAGTGGATAGAAGCGGGTTATTGTGGAAATGAGAATATAAAATGTTGGTTAGATATTGAGAGTGTTCAAGAGGATTTTAATGCAATTAGTCTTGAATCTGATAAAAGTATTTTAGATAGTTTAATTTATGATAGTTATGAAAAAATTCTTCAGGAGTATGAAAATGTAAGAGAAGAAATTATAAACTTAAAAAATTCTATTGAAGAATTTTCTTTTAAGAATATAGAACACATATTAAGCGAAAAAGATTCTTTAATAGAATCTTTAGATAATATTGCTGGTTCTATTGGTAAGAATGCTGGTCAAGGCACTAATAAAGATAAAGCAGAAGCACTTTATTTGAAAGTTCAATTTTATCAATTACTTTATGAAAAGAGTATTGAATTAAATGTTAAATCAAATGATATTAGTGATAAAGTACTAGATGAAAAATCTGACTTTGAGGAAGAACCCAAAAAAGAAGAATCTTTAGAAAATTTTAAGGATGGTTGGGATTTGTCATCAAAGAATGAAATTTATTTTAATGGTACATTTAGAGGGTATTATTTATAACCGACTCAAGAAAAAAGATATAAAATAATTGATTCTGAAAATAGAACAATGGGGTTAATGGTTAATGGGATTATTACTCTTCAAATTAAAGATGATTTGAAATTAAATGATTTAGAAAATTATCTTTTTGATGGTGAAAAATTTGTATTAAAGGAAAATTTAGAGAGTACTAATATTCAAGAAAAAGACATTTTAGACGAAGATCAATTAAGTGAATCTGAGGATAATATTTTAGATGAAAAAATGTTGAAAAAGATAGAATATATGAGGACACATTCAACTATTTTTATAGTAAAAACTTCAGATGAATTATTTAATCAATTAATTTTCCCAGAAAATATTGATAAATCTCAAATAAAATCTCTTGAAAGGTTTCAAAGATATACTGATTATTATTTTACTTATTATTTAAATCAATGGTATTTGATAGATAAATTTGAATTAACCAATTTAATTGAAATTGATTTAACTCAACATAGTCAATCAGGAGAATCTTCTTATTATATGTCTATTAAAGGTGTTAAATCAAGTATTCCCAAGGAAGTCTATCAATTAATTTCTGATTTAAGAAAATAAATTTTTATTAATGTTTTTCTTTTATTTTAGCAAGTTTTTTCTTTTTTCTTGCTTCATTTTCTTTTATTTTTATTTTTTCTTCGAGTTCTAATTTTGTTAATAATTCTTTATATCTATTTCTGATTGTTACTTCTGTTATTCCTGCAATATCTGCTACTTCTCTTTGTGTTCTTTTTTCGTCGTTTAATAATGCTGCAACATAAAGTGCTGCTGCTGCAATTCCTGCTGGTCCTCTACCTGATGATAATTCTGCAATTTCTTCTCTATTTAATATTTTCAATGCTTCGTTTTGGGATCTTGGAGATAGGTGCAATGTTGAACCAAATCTTGAGATATAATCTTTTGGAGAAGAGGGAATTAATTTTAATCCTATTTTTCTAATAATAAATCTATAAGTTCTACCAATTTCTTTTCTTTCTACTTCACTAGCATGAGAAATTTCGTCTAATGTTCTTGGGATATTATAGGATCTACATGCAGCATAAATACAAGAAGCGATAACTGATTCCATTGAACGTCCTCGTACTAATCCTCTTTGTAAAACATAATTATAAATTCTTGCTGCTTCGTCTTTAACAACATTTGGTAAATCTAGATATGAAGCTACTCTTCTTAATTCTGACATTGCAAGTCTTAAATTTCGCTCAATAGAAGTTGAAACTCTTTCTTGCCATTTTTTTAATCTTAAATATTTTCGTGTTTGTTGAGATGAATCTAATCTATAAATGTCTGAAATCTCTCCAATGTTTGTTGTTAATCCTCTGTCAAATTTTTGCATAGAAATAGGTGCTCCACCTCGAGATTTTTTTTCTGTTTTATCAAATGCTCTCATCTCTTGGCCAGTATCAACCATCCCTTCTTCTACTAAAAGACCACAATCACCACAAATTAGTTCACCTTTATTATCATCATAAATTAAATGTGTACTGTTACACTCAGGACATCTTTTAGGAGAGTTCATAGTAAAACTTAAAAAGGGTTTTAGTTTAAAAAGCTTTTGTTTATTTTAATATTAATTCTTTTAAACAAAATTGTAAAAGTTTATTAAACTATTTTGTTTTTATTTTTAAGAGGTTGATTAAATGAATTATAATATTGACGGTAATGCTGAAGACATTCTTAAAAAGTATAGTGCAAAAATAGAAAAACAAATGAATCAAACAAATATGGATTCTTTTAATTCATCAAGTTTTTCTAAAAGTTATGAACAATTTAGAAAAGCAATGACTCCTGAATTTAGTAGATATGAGGGGTGGTGTAAGACTGTTGGAAATTTTATAAAAATAAAAGCAAGTGAAAAAGATAAAGCAAATATAGAAAAAAATATTAATATTTCTCATTTAAATGTTACTTCTTCTGAAGTAATGGGTTTAGCTGTTTTTATTATGCTTTTTTCTTTATTTGGAGGTTTTTTAGTTCTTTTAAGTGTTTATTTTATAACTAATAAATTTAATATTCTTTTTTTATTTTTAATTTTTATTTTAAGTTTATTTTTACTTTCTTTTTATTCAAAAGCTCCTGAGAGGCTTGCAATGAAATGGAGATTAAAGGCTGGTAGCCAAATGGTACCTGCAATATTATATATTGTTATTTATATGAAACATACAAGTAATTTAGAAAAGGCAGTTGCTTTTGCTGCAGAAAATTTAGAAGATCCTTTATCAACAGATTTTAGAAAAGTCTTTTGGGATGTTGAAGTCGGAAAGTTTTCTACTATCAAAGATAGTTTAGATAATTATTTAGAAGATTGGAGAGATTATTCTTTGGAGTTTATTGAATCATTTCATTTAATTGAATCTAGTTTATATGAACCAAATGAAGGAAGAAGAGTAGAAATTTTAGAAAGAAGTCTTCAAGTTATTTTAGATGGAGTATATGATAAAATGTTAAAATATACTCATGAAGTAAAAAGTCCCTTAACTAATGTTTATATGTTGGGAATTGTTTTACCAACTCTTGCCTTAGCAATTTTACCTCTTGCTTCTACAATGGTAGGAGATCTTTTTCAGACATATCATTTAATTTTAATGTTTAATATTATTATTCCTTTACTTGTTGTTTATTTAACTTATAATGTGATGATGCAAAGACCTGGGGGTCATGGTAATAGTGATTTATTAAGAAAAAATCCTTTATATCCTAATTATGTTGATAAAAAACACATGATAAAAGGTTTTATTTTTTCAATTCCTTTCTTTTTAATTGGATTATTTCCATTAATTTGGATGTATTTTCCAATACATAATTTTTTAGGAATGCCTATTGATCTAACTTTTGGAGATTTAGGTTTTAATTTTATGAAAAATACTTTTTTATTCGGGATTGTAGAATCTAGTGTGAAACCTGGTTCTTATGTTGGGCCTTTTGGTCCATTATCTGTTGTTATGGGAATATTTTTACCCTTAGGTATTGCAAATATGTTTATTTATTCTTCTAAGAAAAAAACAGTAGAATTAGTTAAAGAAAAGAAAAAATATAATGAGGTTGAAAGTGAATTTACTTCTTCTTTATTTCAATTAGGAAATAGAATTGGTGATGGTTCTCCTGCTGAAATTGCTTTTGGAAAGGTTTCTGAATCAAGTAAAGGAACAGCTACAGAAGGTTTTTTCAGAATTGTTAATGAAAATATAAATAGATTTGGAATGAATCTAGATAGGGCTTTATTTGATTCTAAGAGAGGTGCTGTCATCTTTTATCCTTCTCATTTGGTGATTACTTCTATGAGAATTTTAGTTGAATCTGTTAAAAAAGGATTAAAGGTTGCTGCAAGAAGTTTAATGAGTATTTCTGAATATGTCAAAAATATTAAAAAAGTTGATGCAAGATTAAATGATTTATTAGCAGATATTATTAGTGATATGAAAAGTAATATGACCTTTTTAGCTCCTTTATTAAGTGGAATTATTGTTGGATTAAGTGGTATGATAACATTAATTTTAGGAAATTTAGAAAATTTAATGGGTTCTTTAGGTTCTGGAGGTGAATTAACTAGTGGTTTTGGAAATCTTTCTGATATTATGAGTATGTTTCAATTAGAAACTATGATTCCTACTTATTGGATCCAAGTTGTTGTTGGAATTTATTTAATACAAGTAGTTTTTATTTTAACCTCTACACTTGTTACTATAAAAGCAGGAAAAGATGATTTAATGCAAACTGTTGAAGTAGGTAATAATTTGAAAAAAACAATTTTTCTTTATGTTATTGTTTCACTTATTTCTATTGTTGCTTTGACTTTAGTTGGTGGAATTGCTTTAATTGGGTTAGGTGCTTAAAATGTTAAAGTTATTAAGAAAAAAATAATTGTTAGAATTGTTGTAAAAGTCCATAATTTTTTACTTCCAAAGAAAAGTTTACTTCCATCTAAATTTGATAAAGGTATTAAAGACCATAATGCAAAATAAATACTTAATTTACTTAACAAAATAAAATTAAAAAAAGAACTAATAAGACAAATTAAAATTAATGAAAAAATAGAAACACATATAATTTGAGCCTTTTCCCATTCAGTAACTTCTGAAAACCTATGGATCCCTTTATCTTTTGTAATTCTTTGAATTGTTTTTTCTTCTTTTGTAATTAATATGGGCATCCATAAAATTATTCCTTTTGAAATATAAGAAAGTAATAAAGGTAACCAAGCCATTGTTAATGGTTTTTTTAAATGTCCTTTTTCTAATAAAGAAGTTTGATAAATAGACCAAAATTTAACTTTTAATTGAATATTTAAATAATTTGCAAAAGCTTTTTTAGAAAGGATATTTGTAGATAAAACAATTGTAAATACAATAAAAATATTAATAAAACTAATATTATCTTTAAATGTGTAAGATATGGATAAAATAATTATTGCTACTAAAATGCTTAAAAGTTCATTAATTTTTTCTTGATCCATTATTTAAATTATTTCTTTTTAGTAGAACTGCTTTTTCTTTCGTTTGTTTTTTGTAATTCTCTATAATTATCTATTAAAGGATTCATTAATTTAGATGTTGTGTCGTGTAATGATTCTAAATCTTTTTTAATTATTTGAGTATTCTCGCCAAACTCTCCTATCTTTTGAATAATTGCTTGTTGTAATTTATCTATTGTTGATTCAATTCTTTTTAATCTTGTATTAATATCATCTACTTTATCTTGAATTGTATTTTTGAAACTAACTATATCTCCTGTTCTTTTATTATACTCTCTAAATTTTTCAGAAATAACTTGTTCTGTAATTTCTGTTATTGTTTCTGTATTAAATGATGGTTGTTGATAATATTCTTCTCCAGAATATGCTTGAGGCGTTTGTGTATAATAATCTTCTTGAGGATAATTTTGTTGATTTTCTGTATATTGTTGCTCTTGATTAAAATTAGGTTGTTGATTAAAATCTTGTTGTTGATTAAATGCATTTTGTTGATCTTGGTTTTGTGTATTCATTGGTTGTATTGTTATTTTTAATTGATTTATTGCATCATTTATTTGAGTTGGTTTATATCCTTGTCTTTGAAGGTTTTCAAAGATTCCTTGATTTGAGATTCCTTGATCTTGCATCTCTTTAATTATATCTAATAATTCCATTTTACTATTTATTTCTTTTGGTTGATTTGTTTTTTGTTTCAAGGAATTTTTTATTAATTATTTCTTCTAAGTCTTTCATTCTAACAAATTCTAATGGTTGAAAATCTTTTAGCATTCTTTCAACTTTATTCATTTCTTCTTTTTTTATGTATTTCCCAGTTTCATTGATTAATGCATTTGTTATTGATTTTAATTTTTCAAGTTCTCTTTCCATTTGAGTTGTTTTTTGTTTCAATATTTTTATTTCTTCTTTTATTTCTTCTTTAAAATCAATTAAATTTTTACTAACTATGTGTGTTCTTTCTTTTATTATTTTATTTCTTTCTTCTAAATCTCTAATTCTTATGCTAACATCATTTGAATAAGGTTGTACTTGAGAATTATTATTTTCATTGGCCATATTTTAAATAAAGGTTTTTGATTTATATATTTGTGGTTATTTGAAAATCAATTACCAAAAACCTTTTAAACAAACATCATGTAAAAATTCTATGAGAATAGGAAGAAAATTAACTGGTGGAAGGTATAAAAAAGTTAAAAAAAAGAAAAAAACAGATATGCCTGGACAGAATAGAATTGTTAAAC
>JAEWUG010000034.1 GCA_023397215.1 Nanobdellota archaeon
ACCTAAAACTTGTCCATCATAATAAGATCCTTTTTTAACAATAACTTCTCTATTATTTTTTTTAAAATAATCTTTAATAGGAATTAAAAAATCTAAATATTGAACACTTGCTCCTAATGAAATTTTACCTTTTGGCAAATTATCTAAAACTTCAAAATTAATTTGTTTTGGGTCATATTTTTTTCTAAATTCAATAAATTCAACATTAGTCATTTAAAAAATAATAAAAAAGATTATATAAACTTAATTTAAATCACCCCAAAACACCCCTTTTTCTTCTCTTTATCCTCAGAAGAAATTAAAAATATTCAATATCAGATTTAGGTTTTTCTTTTACTTCACTAATTCCTTTTTGTATATCAAATACTTTTGAAGGTGTAGCAATAACACAATTTTGACCAAAACCAGCAATTCTACCCTCTAATGCATCAACTGTTTTTTTAATTTTTGAAACAGCTCTTTTTAATTCAACAACATCTTTTCCCTTTAAAGGACTAATATCAATAACAGCAATATTATAACCTGTCCTTAAACAATCTAAAATTGGGTTAATATCTTCATAAACCTTTAAAGTAAAAGTTTTAACATATATTTTATCATTACTTTTTTCTTGTTCTAAATCTATTTCTATAAATTCATTTACTTCTTGTTCTTCACTTTTTTTTCTCTTTAAAAAATCAAATGCCATAATATAAATTTAACAAAACAGTATTTAAATATTTATGTAATAAAAAATAGAAAATACACTTATTCTGAAGAAGGATTAATTTGTTTCATAATTTCATCTTTTAATAAATTAACTTGATCATTAAATTGTTTTTCTTGTTCAGATAAATTATTCATTCTTTTAGTCAAAAGTTCTTTTTTGTGTTTCATATCTTCTAATATTTCTTCCTTAGTTGATTTTATTACAACTTGATTTCCTAAAATTCTCATAACTTCATTATTTGTTTTTTCAACTTCAGTTAAAATTAAATCAGTTTCATTTAAATCAAAAGTTAAAGCATTTTTTTGCATAAGAATTTGTTGATATTGTTGATCTAAAAGTTGTAATTCTTGAATTTTCATTTGTGTTTCTTCATCTAAATCACCAAAAGGATTATGAGAATGGTTATGTCCACAATCTTCATCTCCACAATTACATTCTTCTACCATTAAATTGCTTGAACAGTCTTAATTTTATTTCTTGGCTTATAAAAAATTCTAGAATTACATTCAGGACAAACAAACCTTTTTTCTAAATCAGAAGATTTAATCTTCGCTCCACATTTAAAACATTTATATATTGTCATATTAAAATCTCACAAATACACTTTTTAAATTTATTGCAAATAATAAACTCCACCTGCAAAAATTTTACCACACTTTAAACATTCCCAAACACCTTTTTCTTGTCTTTTTGTTCTACCTTCACAAAAAGGACAGTTTTGTCTTTTTCTTTGTTTAGATTCAACATTATTCAATCTAGTTTTAACCTTTCCATAACCAGCACCAAATCTTCCTGCTGCTCCAATTTTTTTTCTTTTTACTGTCATTTTAATTTTTAAAATACTTTAATTATAAAGTTCTATGGGGCCACCCGGATTTGAACCGGGGTCGCGAAGTCCCAAACCTCGAATCATAACCAAGCTAGACCATGGCCCCTTATAAATATTTATTAATATTTTAATTAATAAACTTATTTCTTTTTAGCCTTACCATTACTAGCTTTATCATCTGAGCCTTCTAAAGCTTGCTTTGCAGCTTCTTGTGATTTTTCAATCTTAGAGAAAAATTCTTTTAATTCATTCTTTTTCTCTTCATCAACTACAATTTTTTCAGCTTTAATCATTGCATCATATTTTCCTTCACTAATATCCTTTAAAATTTCTTTAACTTCTTTATTATCTACTAAAACACCCATTGCTTGACAAGTTCCTAAAACACTTTTTATACTAGACAATAAACTTGTTGAAAGCATATTACTATGTTTTTGTTTAGCAACAAAAATAACTCTTTCCATTGCAATATTTCCTACTTGTATTTGAATTCTATTACTACTAGCCTTAGTAATTCCTAATTCTTTTTTTAATAATTCACTTGTAGGCGGACTTAAAACCTCTATTGTATAATTTTTTGTTTTACTATCAACTTTTAAAATTACAGGAACATTAATTCCTTTAAAATCCCCTGTTTTTGAATTAACATCACTAATTACTTGACCAATATTAATACCCATAGGACCTAATTGCTGAGCAATAGCTGGAGTAGGAGTCATCTTTCCACCCTCAACCAATAATTTTATATCAACCATAATTAATTTGCCTTAAACTTAATTTAAAAACTTATTCCTCATCTAAGTCCTCCCTTCTAATTACTCTTAAATTATCTAACTTAACTGTTACAGGTATTGGAACTGCTGCACCCAATAAAGAAACAACAGCTTCTCCTTTTTGTTTATCAACTCTAATAACCTTAGCTTTTTCATTCTTAAAAGGTTCTCCAATAATTTCAACAACATCTGATTTTTCAATTTTAATTTCACTTGCAACAGGTTCTAACATTTGTTTTACTTCTTCATAACTAACTTGTTTTGGTAAAATTCCTTTAACATAAGGTAAATTATAAACAGCTTCTTCAGCATTTTCTCTATCAGGAGATTCAATTAAAACATAACCCCTTAATCCATGAGGTCTTGCAATTGCATAAATATTAACATCTTTTTTAACAACTTTATCCACAACCATTTCCATTGCTTTATCTTCTTTATTTGATGTAACCTTAACAATAAATATAATTGAATCAAAATTAGAATCAACTTTAGGAGATTCTTCTATTTCTTCTTTAACTTCTTCAGAAACTTTAACAATTGAATTATTCTCTTCTTTAGAACCCTTAATATTAATCAGAGGTTCATTATTTTCACTATCTAAATTAAATTCATCGTCTAAATAATCAAATTCGTCATCTATTCCTAATGCCATATTGCTCCAGCCAGCTCTTAAATTTTTAAGAACTAGATAAATTAAATAAAAAAAGTTTATTTATAAATATTTCGTTTAGATTAATTAAGCAACCCAAAACTCTTTTAAACCTATTATTTATCAAATTAGTATGACAATCAAAGAAAAAGATTTTGTTGAAATAGAATTCACAGGAAAAATCAAAGATTCACAAGAGATATTTGATAGTAATATTCAAGAAGATATTAAAAAAGCAAAATTAGATATTAAAGAGATAAAACCATTTATCTTGTCTGTCGGACAAAAAATGTTACCAAATGGATTTGATCAAGATTTAATTGAAAAAGAAATTAATAAAGAATATACTTTAGAACTGAAACCTGAAGATGCTTTTGGTAAAAGAGATAAAGAATTAATTAAAATGGTTCCTACAAGATTATTCTTAGAACAAAGAATAAACCCTCAAAGAGGAATGCAATTAAATTTAGACGGACAAATTGTAAAAATATTATCTAATTCAGGAGGAAGAACATTAATAGATTTTAATCATCCTTTAGCAGGAAAAGAAGTAGTCTATAACTACAAAATAAACCGAATTGTTGAAAATGAGAATGAGAAAATAGATGCATTATTTGATTTTTTCTTTAAACAAAAATTAGAATATGAAGTAAAAGATAAAAAAATAATATTTAAAGAATTAAAAAAAGAATTAAAACCTTATTTACAAATATTTGCACCTAAGATAAAAGAAATTTTAGACTTAGAAATAAACTTGGAATAATTCTCTTAGTTAAGTTATACTAAAATATAACAAATATTATAAAGGATTTTTAAGAATAGATATATATGGAAAGTATTAATACATCTGATGACTTTGATCCATTATCAAGTTATAATTCTACAAATGAAGTTGATAGAGAATTAGAAGAAATTTTAAAAAAACATTCTGCAAGAATTAAAGTTGTTGGTGTTGGTGGTGGTGGAGGAAATACTATTTCTAGAATGAAAGATGTTGGAATTAAAGGTGGAGAAATAATTGTAATTAACACTGACGCTCAAGATTTACTATATGCTAAAGCAGATGCAAAAATATTAATTGGAAGAGAAATTTCAAGAGGACTTGGTGCAGGGAGTAATCCAAAAATAGGAGCAGAAGCAGCTAGAGAACAAATCACAGAAATAAAAAAGAGATTAGCAAATTCAGATATGGTTTTTGTAACTTGTGGTTTAGGTGGAGGAACAGGAACAGGAGCAGCACCAATTGTAGCAGAAGTAGCAAAAGCACAAGGAGCATTAGTTATTGGAGTTGTAACATTACCTTTTACAGTTGAAGGAGCAAAAAGAATAGAAAATGCAATGGAAGGACTTGAAAGAATGGAAAGTATTGTTGATACATTAATTGTTATTCCAAATGATAAATTATTAGATTTAGCACCAAACTTACCTTTACCTACAGCATTTAAAATAGCAGACGAAATTTTAACCAATGCAGTAAAAGGAATAACAGAATTAATTACAAGTAGTGGACTTGTAAACTTAGATTTTGCAGATATAAAAACAGTAATGGGCAATGGTGGTGTTTCATTAATTGGAACAGGAGAATCTCATTCTAATAATAGAGTTGTAGAAGCAGTAGACAAAGCATTAAATAATCCCTTATTAGATGTAGATATAAAAGATGCTAAAGGAGCTTTAATTAATGTAATTGGAGGAAATGATTTAGCTTTAGAAGAATATAAAGAAGTAGTAAGCATGATAGGAGAAAAATTAAGCCCTGATGCAAGAATAATAAGTGGAGCAAAAATTTCTCAAGATATGGAAGAAAATTTAAAAGTAATGGTTATAATTACAGGAGTTCATTCACCTCAAATCAGTGGAGAAAAAACAAGCCTTGAAGAAAGAAAAAGAAAAGATATAGAAGGTGAATTAGGAATTGAATTTTTTGAAGAGTAAATTTAAATACTATTAAAAACAAACATTTTTATGATAAAGGAAAAATTATCAAGCAAATATTTACAATATAGAAGAGTCTGGAGATTATTAAAAAAACCTACAAAACAAGAATTTTTAACAATTTCAAAAATTTCTGGAATAGGACTATTAATCATTGGAATTATAGGTTTTGCAATAGCATTAATTATGAACTTATTCTGGTAAAACGCCCTTGACAGGATTTGAACCTGTGACCCCTTCCTTAGGAGGGAAGTGCTCTATCCAAACTGAGCTACAAGAGCTTAAAATTCTAAAAAATCAAAACTATAAAAAGATAACTTAAAAATGAGGAGAGGAAGATTCTGTTCACAATTTACCACTCAAGAGAATAAGAGATATAATTTTCGGGTGAATTATTCAAACCCCCTTCACAGGAGTTCTCATCGCTAATATGAGGAGAGGAGGATTCGAACCCCCGTAGGCAAAAGCCAACAGATCTTGAGTCTGCCCCGTTTGACCGCTCCGGCATCTCCTCAATAATAAAATAGATTCAAACAACTTTTAAAAGATTAACTAAAATAAGTAAACAATTAATTTTAAAAATAACAAATTCAATTTAATATTAATGCGTGGGTAGTTTAGTGGCAGAATTTTTGGCTTCCAACCAAATGACCCGGGTTCGAATCCCGGCTCGCGCATTTTCTTCAAATAAGTATTTAAAATGTTAAAAGAATAAATTAATATGAATAATAAACTTTCTAAGATATTAAATGAATTGCCTCTTGAGTTTTATAATGAACATAAAGGAATAGTTAAAATAATAAAAGAATATAATTCATTCATTCAAAATAAATCAAAAAAAGATGCGAATAATAATTATATAATCTCAAATAAAGAAGTAGAAGACTTCAATAAGTCAATGATTCAAATATTAAATAAAATAAAAAAGATTCATAATCAATTAATAAAAGACTCTAAAACAGATTTATATACAATTAAATTTTTTGAAAAAGTTTGTAAAATAGAATTTGAAAAATCAAAAGAAATATCTATAATAATGTTAGATGTTGATTTTTTTAAAGAAATAAATGATACTCATGGACATTTTATTGGAGATAATATTTTATTAGAATTATCAAAAACTCTTAAAAAAAGTATAAGAGATATAGATTTAATAGCCCGTTTTGGAGGAGATGAATTTATTTTGTTAATTAAGGGAGATAAAAAATCAAGTGAAATAGTAATTAATAGAATTAAAGAAAATATTAAAAAGAATAAATTATTACAAAAATATAATTTAAAATTAAGTGGTGGAATTGCAATTAAAAAAGATTCAGATAAAAATATGTTAACATTAAAAAAAAGAGCAGACAAAGCACTTTACAAAGCAAAAAAGAATGGAAGAAATAATTTTATTTTTGATGAATAAAAACAATTTAACAAAACATTTAAAACACTAATCTTTTTATTAATATCATGAAATTTGCACTGTGGTATAATAAAAATTACAAGAAATTATTAATTCTTTCAGTAATTTTAATCTTAGCTTCAATTATTTATTTAATTACATTTTCAATTCAAAATGATTCTATTATTCACAAAGATGTTTCATTAACGGGAGGAGTAGCTTATACTATTGAAACAAATTATTCTATTAATGAATTAAATCAAAAATTAGCTGAAAAATATCCAGATTTTTCAACTCAATCAATTTCAGATGGTTCTGGAAATCAAATTCAAATTATTGTAACAGTTCAAGAAGAAGATTCTGAAAAAATTCAAGAAGTTTTAGAAGAAATTTTAGAAATTAAATTAACAGAAGATAACTCTTCAATTGAATCTACTTCCTCAAATATTTCAGAGGATTTTTTTAAACAATTAATCATTTCAATTATTTTAGCTTTTTTTTGGATGGCTGCAGTTGTTTTTTTAATATTCGCAAAAGGACATAAAATAAAATTAATTGTAATTTTTATAAATATTTTACTTGCAATTTATTTAGGTAATTTCTTTTTATCAATAAACTCAATTGTTTCTTTTTTAATCTTAGGATTATTTACAATAGGTTTAGCTTATATTTATATCAAAAATTCAATCCCTTCTGTTGCAGTAATCTTATCAGCATTCTCAGACATGACACTTACCTTAGCAGTTGTAAATTTATTAGGAATGAAAATTTCAACAGCAGGAATAGTTGCATTTTTAATGTTAATCGGTTATTCTGTTGACACTGATATTTTATTAGTAACAAGAGTATTAAACAAAAAGAATACACTAAATAAAGAAATGTTTGGGGCACTTAAAACAGGGTTATCAATGAGTGCAACAACAATAATTGCAATAACTACAGCATTAATAATAGTAATACCTTTTGCAAGTGTATTAACCCAAATATTTACTATTCTTTTAATTGGATTAGGATTTGATTTATTTAGCACATGGATTACAAATGCTTCAATATTAAAATGGCATATTGAGAAAACAAAATGAAATTAAAAATAACTTTTAAAATTGGAATGTTTATTGCTCTAGTTATACTTTCAATTTTCTCATTATTCTTAGATAATTATGGATTCACATTCTTACAAGATGGAGTAATAATTTCTTCAATAGAATCAACATCTCAACTATATCAAGATGGATTAAGACAAGATATGCACATAACAAAAATAAATAATGTAGAAATAAAAAATCTAGAAGATTATAAAGAAGCAATAAAACCTTTTTATGAATTAAAAGAAAACCAAACAATAAGAACAGAAATAAAAGTAAGACAATTACAAGAATCAATCATAGGACTCTATGGCACCGAATTAATAAATGACTTAAGAATAAACAATATTCCTTCTTCAAAATTAAAAACAGGATTAGATTTACGAGGAGGAGCAAGAGCATTCATTGAAATAAAAGGTGAATATAATGAAAATGATGTAAATGATGTAATATCCGTTTTAGAAGAAAGACTTAATGC
>JAEWUG010000007.1 GCA_023397215.1 Nanobdellota archaeon
GAATTTTAATTCCTCCCTCAAATAAAGTAGTTGCTAATTCTCCTACTAATGTCCCATCATCAAACTTTTTTTGTTCAATTTCATTAGGTTCAGGGATTCTCTCTTTATCATTTTTAGTAATCCACAAGAATTTAGGACATTGTATACCTAAAAGATAATTTGATTTTGTTAAGATTATAGGTTTCATAATAAAATAATTAGAAAAAGAAGATTTTTATGGTTTTGGTTGAAGAAATCTTTTTTCAAAATATAAAAAATATAAAAAAATCACTGATTTAAGAGTTTTATGAGAACAACATAATAAGATATTATCTAAAGAAGAAATTAGTCCTTTAATATAATTAACTATCATTGTATTATTAACTATTGTTTTGTAATTATATTTAAAATTGTTTTTTCTTTCTAAAATATATGTTTAGATTATTTAATAAAAAAGATTATATTTACTTTTTTTTATTAATCCCCTTACTTTTATTAATCATATTTTTAATTCCAGAAATATATAAGTACAATTTTTATTTAATAACAAATAATCCGTCATTTCTTAGTATTTTTTTATCAAATTATAACCATAATTCTGTTTCTCATATTATTGGTAATTTAGCACTATATTTTTTATTTATGATGATAATATTTGGATTAGAATCTAATAAAAAAAGATTTTATATGATATCAATTTTTGGTCTTTTTATATTCCCATTTTTAATTTATTTGTTAAGAACTCCAATTTTTTATCATATATCCCAAATTTTAATTAATTTTACAATTACAGGGTTTTCTGGAATAATTTCTTATTTCTTAGGTTATTTACTCTTTTTATCTTATAAATATTTAAATAAGATATTAAAAGTAGAGGATAATTTCTCTTTCTTTTTTCTTCTTTTTATGTTAGGAGTTTTACTATGGATTATTTTAACAGGTAAAATAATATTGTTAATTATTGGAATATTCTGTTTTATATATTTTATATATTTGTGTAGAAATACAATTAAATTATTGTTTACAAAAATAAATTTCAAAAAGAACAAAAAATTGGATATTGTAAAAAGAATAGTATTATTATCTTTTTTAAGTATTTTTATGATATTATTAATCCCTTTAAATGTGATGAATAATGGTCTGATTACTGATACTATAACTCATTTCTTTGGATATTTAATAGGAATATTTTCAGCATTTATTTTCAATAGATTATATAGATAATAATGTGTATTTTAATTTTATATATTACATGATTCTTATTTAATAAAAATACCCTTATAAAAGATACAAAAGTAATTATCATCCGTTGCTTTTAATTAAATATTGATTTTTAATTATTATTAAGATTTAAAGTATTTAAAAACTAAAAATGTTATAGATTAATAATGGACAAAAAAATAACAATTTCTGCAATTATAAGTCCGATATCAGCATTACTTTTAATATTAGAAATTTCTTCAATCATTTCAATAGGAAAATTTCTAAATCAATTCTTACATTGTGAACAAATACTAGAAAACTCATTTCCATGCTATGGGATTTATGACATTTACGCTATAATATTTTTTAGCATAGTTACAATTTTATCTTTAGTTTATTTGTTGATTAAAATTTACTGGAGGAAACACCCTTAATAATAATTGTGTATTTGGCATTTTTTCTTGCAGAAAAAGTATATAACCGCAAACAAATGACTTGAGCCTTGCAGGTTCTTTACCCAATAATTCTCTTAGAGAACTTAGAATAAGCATTTAACTTTCTTAATAGTTTTTTTAACTTTGTCAAAATTTTTGAGTATCAAAAAGACTAAAATAATCAACAAGAGAATTATGGCTATTTCCCAATCAAATCCCCTTTCAACTTGACTTTCTCTTTCAAGGATTGGTTTTGAACAATCTAAAGATTCATTTGCCTTAAATATCATTGAGATAGCGGAATTGAATCTATTTTGAGAATATAATTTTTCAGATAAGATTTTGTAATATTTTGAATTAGAAAAACAATCCTTTCCTTCGGAAATATTATAATTTGGTTCAAAGAAGAGATTTGTAAGAAATATAGAAATCCCTGAAGGAACAATTTCTTTATATTTATTATATTCCAAAACAAAGGGGGAATAAACTTCATTGACCCTTTGAGTATTCAGCGTAATTCTATCTAAATTTTCTTGAACAATCCTTTGATTGTTTGGATTTTGTAATAAAGGCTCATTTGAACGGAGTTGTTTTAGAACAACCTGAGCAACCTGATATTCGATTTTGTCTACTTCAAGAGTATTCTTCTTTTGTGTAGAAAAATCAAATATTGCCTTGAAAAAATTAATAATCCAATTCGCTCCTCCCCTTGCGATAGCTGTAATAGACCTAAGGTAATCCTCAAGATAAATCTTTGATAAACTCATTGCAGCACTCAGATTTTTAACATATCCTTCTTGCGAATATCCTTGGTTAATATTTGAGAGATAATAATTTGATTGACCTAAGATTTCTAATGCCCCTTTTAGTTTTTTGTCATCATATCCACAAGCTATTCCTGCAACTAAATTTGTTGGATTAAAACTCCCAATTACTCCCACTTTTTTTGCAGTATTTATTGTTTTAGCAACATGATAAGCTTTCTCAGTCCCAATGGCTACTGCACCAGAACTTACTACCTCTGAAGCAAGATTAACTGATTCAGTTTTAATATTGCCCATTCCAAAGTAATCGCAAATATCCAATCCACTTACTTCAAAGTAATTTAATGAAAGATTACCGTTGTTGAGATTGTGCCTAATGTAATTAATATCAATAATTTCAGAAGTATATTCTTTGTCAAGAAAGATTCTATTTTCAACATCAAAAATTATAGGAGTACAAGATTCATTCTCAAAACAACATTGATAGATTACTGGGACTGTTCTCATTTTATGACTTGAATAGAATATCCAAGGGTCAGAAATATCATAGACAAAAGCATCAATAATTTGGCAAGTCTCACCATTTAAATTAAACTCCTCAGAATATTCTTCCGACACCGTTTTTGCTGAAATAACTTGCATAAACAAAATTATAATGAAACATAAAAGAAAAAATTTATTTTTCATAATGCTCACCAAATTTAATAAAAAATTCTTGGATGAATTTTTCTAATTTTTTTATTTTATCTTCAACAAAATCTTCAAAATTTAGACACCCATATTCTTGGCACCCTACCTCAACTTTTCCCTCTCTTTCAATTCCTTCTTTAGAAATATTTTGTTTCATAAATAGAAATCCCTGGAACTTCTTAACTAAAAACTTGTGCGTTAATTTGTTTCTTATTTCATTAATCGGAAGAACCCATTCATAGTAATTCTTGCTAAATAAATCAAATAGATTTTCATCTTTTTTATTAGAAAAGACATAAGTTGCAAAAGAAGGGTATTTTTTTAGTTCTTTTTTGTCTAATTGTTGCAATTTAAATTTTAATATATAATTAATAGTTCTTATTAGATTATACAAACAAGACTGAAACTCAAATCCAATAATGTCCTGCCATACAATTATAGGAATTTTCATCTCAAAGCTAAATGTATTGTTTTGGAACTCAAATCCTTCATTGGATCTCTCTAATTCTTCAAGCATTCGATTCTTATTGTAAATGCTATTTTTAAATAAAAATTCAATCTGCTCGATTTCTTCTTTTAATTTTGGGAACTTCTTCTTAATAGGTATGAATAAGTTATCTACTCTTTTTTGTTCACAAAGTTTGTCTAATTCCATTAAAAAGATACTATTTTATAAAATATAAATCCTTCTTTTAAGAATAATATTCATTACAATATTCATTTTCAGAATTTACATACCCTTCAGAGAACTTTTATCTTTTTTTCACACAATAAAATGTGTTGAAATGTGCACAATACATTAACTTTTAATAAAATTTATAATTATTTAATGAATTGTTCTAAGAATATAAATAAAGATACATTAAGTTAATGTACTATTTACTATTATACAAAGTAACTAAATATTATCGTAAATATATTCTGCAAAAAAACCTATTTCCTTTTTTTTTGAGAAAGAAAATTTTGGGTATTGCAAAATTCCCTTTTCATCTTTATAAGGGATTATAAAAGTAGTAATATTTCTACTAAATCCAGTAATAGCAGGTCCTCCAGCTAGGAAACTAACACCAGACATCTGATTTTTATAAAGTTGATCCTCTTCAGTATTCTGCACTACCTTTTTCCAAAGAATCTTTGAAAGAGGAATTTCAATAAAAAGAGATGTTAATAAACCATACTCTTGAAAAACAATTTTATCAGAATATATTTCTAATATACCGATACTATTTTTGTGATGAATTGGAAATAATTTATGCCCACCATGATAAAAAACTTTTTTAAAAGTCTTTTCTGCTTTAAGTGAATTTTGTCTTTTAATCTTTGAAGATTTACAAATCTTTTCATGATTTTCTGCATCTCTCAAACTATTAAATTCCTTTCCACATTTTTCACATTCATATGCTTTAGACATTTTTTCTCATTACGGCAAAGAAGTTATAAAAATCATAATAACAAAAATAACAATAAATTTAATCC
>JAEWUG010000029.1 GCA_023397215.1 Nanobdellota archaeon
TAATAACAAAGTTTTAGATTTTGATTCTTTAGCAATGTTTGCAGCATCATGACTTGTTAAATGAAAAAATTCCTTGGCTTGATTTTGGTCGTCAGAAGAATAAGTTGATTCAGATATTAAAATATTTGAGTTTAAAGAAAACTTAATTAATTCTCTAAAAAAAGCTGTATCTGAAATATAAGTTATTTTTTTAGAAGGTTCATTATAAATTAATTTTTTTCCATCTATTTTTTTGTTTTTATATTCTATTATATTCCCTTTTGCTAATTCTCCAATAAGGGGAGAATTTTCTAAATCTAATTTTTTTAATTTTTCTTTATCTATTCTAGTTCTTTCTTTTAAAATAAATGAATATGCTAAAGAATTTGTATTGTGCTTTGTTTGTATTGATTCTATTTTAAACTCTTGTGTTTCTAAAACAGTTTTTTCTTTTACTTCAATTATTTTTATTTTAAAATTTTCATTTAATGATGTTTGTAAATAAGAATTTAAAAAAAATTCAAAGAGATTTTTCATTTTTTGTTTTGTTCCAAGAGGTCCATAAATTTCTAATACATTGTTGTAACCATTCAAAGCTAAAGTTTGCAATAAACCTGGTAAGCCTAAAATATGGTCCCCATGCCAATGAGAAATAAAAATTTTAGTTAATTTACAAGGATTTAATTTTGCTTTTCTAAATTGTCTTTGTGTTCCTTCTCCACAATCAAATAAGAGATTTTGTTCTTTATATTGTAATAGAATAGAGGGATGATTTCTTGATTTTGTTGGTACAGCTGAAGAAGTTCCTAAAAATGTTAATTTTATTTTATCGGCCATAAATATGTTATGAAAAGTATGTTTTTATTTGTTTTTGAAAAAAGCGGGCGCTGGGAATTGCACCCAGGATCAATGGGTTGCAGCCATTTGCCTTACTGCTTGGCTACGCCCGCAATAAATAAAAGAGAAATTGATTCTTTTTAAGGTTTTAGTGAATAAAAAAGATTTAAGAAATAAGAAATATCTAATAGAGATTTATTTATGTATAAAATGTCTAAATCTAAAAATTATGATAGAAAATAGTTTAATTAAATCTACTACTTTGAACACATATTTAAAAAATGCACTTGAGAAGGATTTGCCTGTGCATTAAAATGCTTGGATTCTTATAAAGTGAAAAGAATCAGAATAAAAATCTAAAGATTTTAATTAAACCTACGACCAGGTCGCATGTACAAAAAACGCACCTGACAGGATTTGAACCTGCGACCCCTGGCTTAGAAGGCCAGTGCTCTATCCAAACTGAGCTACAGGTGCATTATAATATTAAAATAATTATATGAGTTTAAAAGATTTTGGTGTTGATTAAATTAATAAATATTTAATCTTTTTTAATTCGATGATAAGATGTGATTGGGCTGATTTAAATGAAGAATTATATGTCAAGTATCATGATGAAGAATGGGGTGTTTGTATTCATGATGATAAAAAACTTTTTGAGTTGTTGATTTTAGAGGGGATGCAAGCAGGTTTATCTTGGATTACTATTTTAAAGAAAAGAGAAGCTTATAGAGAAGTTTTAGATTCTTTTAATTATAAAAAGATTGTAAAATATAATGAAACTAAAATAAAAGAATTATTGAATGATAAAAGAATTATTAGAAATAAATTAAAAATTAAATCAATTATTAATAATGCAAAAGTTTTTATGAAAATACAAAAGGAATTTGGAAGTTTTGATAACTATATTTGGGGTTTTGTAAATTATAAACAAATTCAGAATAATTTTAATCATATAAAAGAAATTCCTGCAAAAACATTATTATCTGAAAAGATTTCGGGAAATCTAAAGCAAAGAGGAATGAATTTTGTTGGTCCGACAATTATTTATTCTTATATGCAAGCAATTGGTTTAGTAAATGACCATATAAAAAAATGTTTTAGATATAATGAGTTGAAAAATAAAAAATATTAAACTTATTCTTTGTCTTCGTTATTTGGTAAGATTATTTTTCCGCCAGCTTTTTCCATTTTTTCTATTGCTGAAGATGTTGCAGATTTTGCAATTATTTCTGCTTTAAAACCAGAACCATTACCTAATATTTTATAATCTTTTAATTCAATTTGTTTTGTTTTTTTATTAAAGAAATTATTTTGAATATCTATTAAATTTATTCTTTTTGTTTTATCTTTTTTTGTTGATCTTGAAGTATATCCTTGCTTTCCAAAATATTTACCATTTTTATCTAAAGATCTTGCTACTTGTTTTTTATGATCTGCTTTTTTACCTGTTCCAGCCATACCAAAACCACCTTTATTTCCATGACCTTTATGTTTTTGTCTAAAACCCCAACCAAAGGTTCTAGAACCTCTTATTCTTGTAGTTTTTTTTCTTTTATGTACTTTCATAACATCCTCTCCAATAATTTATCTATCTCTTTATTTCTCCCTAAAATTCCTTTAGGATATGCTAATTTTGAAGACTTCTTTAGTCCACCTCTTGGAGGATGCAAAAAGAATACATCTTTACCTTTATCTCTTTTTTCTTTTAATTCTTTAACTAAATCTTCATTTATTTCACCAAAAGTAACAAATTCTTTTATTGAATTAACCATTCCCATTCTTACTTTATCTTTTTTGTCTATTAGGATACAACTATATTTTTTACCTAATCTTAGTCTTTCAAAAGTATTAATTACTCTATTCTCTAATTTACATTGTCCAGCAATTCTTATTACAGCTATCATTTTAAAATTCTAATTGATTTAATTTATTTAAAGCTTTCATACATGCTTTTGCAGTATTAAATGTTGTTCTTACTTTTCCTGAAGATTTTGAATAAATATCTTTTATCCCTGCTGCTTTCATTATTTTTTTAATCTCATTACTTACTACTAAACCTGTTCCTTGAGGTGCAGGAATTAATTTTATTTTTACAGAAGAACATTTTCCTTCAATTGAAATTGGAATTGAATGAGGATCATTACAAGAACAATCATAACTTGCACAACCTCTTGGAATTTTAATTAAGTTTAATTTTGCTTTTCTTAATGCTTTTTCTTTTGCAGGGAGAGTCTCAGAAGCTCTACCATAACCAATACCTACATGACCATTTCCATCCCCTACAACAGCCATAACTCCAAATGTTAATGATGTTCCTTCTTTACTAACTTTTTGAGTTTGTCTAAATGCTCTTCTTTTTCCACCACCAAATTTACCTTTTGCTTGTCCCACAAATAAGACATCTTTAATTAAATTTGGAATTAATATATCTACAATTTCAGGTTCTAATATTTTTCTTCCTTTATCAAATATTTCATTAATATTTTTAATCTTACCAGTTCTTACTTCTTTACCTAATAATGTTTTTGGAACCCAACTTTCAATTTTTTCAATTTCTTCTCTATTATATCTTTGTTGTCTTGCTTTTTCTTCTGGATTTAATCTTCCTTCTTCTTCTTTAAACCTTTCATCAGCTAATTTTGAAATAACATCATCTTGTTTTTTTTCTTTTGTTTCTACTATTTTTTCCATTTCTTCTAATTGTTTTTCATGTTCTTCTTCGGTATTCATTTTTTAGCTCCTATTTTTAATTTAACTTCTTTAATCATTTTTTGAATTTCTTGTTTTTGATGTTCTCCATTTAATCTTTCTAAACTAGGAAAAATTTCTTCTCCATGAGGAATTTTTAATTTTCCATCTATCAGTCCTTTTAATGAGGCATAAAATCTATTTCCATTAATTAATTTATTCATACCAAAATCCATAATATAATCTTTTTTAGAATCAACTTGACTTGCAAATAATAATCCTGTTAAATAACAAGCAGAAATTGATTTTAATGAACCTATAAATTTTTTATCCCAACCATAATTCAATAAATCTTTTGATGATATTGTTTTAATAACTTTATCTTGAGCATTTACACTTTCAATTGATTGAATTATAATATAATTATTTGTCATTCTTACAGCTATTCTCGTTTTATTAGACTTTAATAGAACTAATCTACTTTTATAATCTGTTTTACTTTCTCTTCTTCTTCTTTTTGATATTCTTAATCTACTCATTTTGTTTTCTCTCCAAAGTTTCTTTTAAATGTCTTTTACTTTTGAATCTTTTTGCTCTTATTTGTTTACGAGTATTATGATAAACTTCTTTGTCTATTTTTCCTGTTTTTAATAAATATCTTAAAAAAACTCTTAATTTTCTAGTTAAGATTACATACTCTTGTTTTGTAGTGTTAACTTTCTTTTTAATTTTTCCTGTTTTTCTTCTATTTTTTCTTTTAACAATTTTTTTTCTACCTTTAACTTCTTTAATTTGAATTGCACCAGCATTATATAAATCTAATATATCTTGTCTAGTAATAGCTTCTTTTATTTCTTTTAAATTTTCTTGAACAAAGTAAACTTTATTTTTTCCTACATTCAATACTTTTGCAGCTAATTCTTTTTTATTTGCTAAGTTCATTTTTCTTTTCCTTTGGTTTATTTAATATTATCAATCCTTTTTTATTTGATTCTTCAATTAATTGAATCTTTTTCTTTTTTCCAATATTTGCTAATATTATTTCTTGACCTTTTTTTAAACTATTTAATTGTGTTAAATTTTCAACTCTAATAATTTGAGGTATTAAAGCTTTATTTTGACCATATCCAATTCTTGGTCTTTTTGGATGACCTTTATGTCCTAATCTTATTTTATTGTGTCTTCCTTTAGCTGCTCTCCATTTTCTATTCTTTTTAACAGTTTTACCAAATTTTATTTTTTTATGCCAATCTGTTCTTAAAAATGTTGGTTTTTTCTTTTTAGAAACTACTTTTTCTTCCATTAAATCTTCCTCCCACATTTTTCAGTTATATAAATCCCATCTTGAAATATTCTTCTATCTCTATTTGTAATTTTTGTTGCTTTTTCTAAATTAGCTGCAGTTTGTCCAGCAGATTCAATATTATCTGATGTAACTGTAATTTGATTTGCATTAATTTTAACATCAACATTTGGTAAGATCTTAGCAAATCTTTCTTTTTTCTCACCTAAAAGAGACTTTATTATTACTTTATTTCCTTCTAATTTTACACTCATAGGGAAGTGGTTATTACAAATTTCTAATTGATATATAAAAGGTTCTTGTAATCCTTTAATCATATTATTAATATGAGCCCAAGTAGTTCCAATTACTTTAGATTCTCTTCTAGAAGAGTTTTCACAAGAAATTTTAATTTTATTTTCTAATGACTCTAATTTTATTTTTCTTAATTTAAATTCTTTTTTAACTTGTTTATTATTACCACTAATAGTAAGAATATTTTTTTCTAGTTTTGATTGAAATCCTTGAGGTAATTCTATTGTTCTTTGTAAATTTTTTTTCATTTTAATAAAAGTAAGCAATTATACTTCCTCCTATTTTTTGATTTATTGCATCAATATGAGAAATTAAACCTTTATTTGTTGAAATTACTAATACACCAAAATTTCTTGAAGGTAAAAATCTTCTAAGATATTTTTCAATTTCACCAGTTTTAACATAATATCTTGGTTTTACTGAATGACATTTATTTAATTTTAAAATTTTAACATCAACATTTCCTGTTTCTTTATTTATTTCATAATTAATATGACCTAAATTTTTCATCATTTCAAATACATTTAACAATAATTTTGAGTGTCTTGAAATACTCAAGCTTCTTTTCTCTACCATTTTCGCATTCATTATTTGGTTTAATCCATCTGAAACTATATCTTGACTCATTTTTTATCTCCTAACTATATTTTTTAAAACCTAATTCTGTTGCTAATTCTCTAAAACAGTGTCGGCATAAATTTAGATTATATTGTGATATATGAGAACCAAATTTTCCACATACTTCACATTTTTTATTTGCAATTCCAAAAGCTCTTTGTTTTGGTTTATTATGTTTTAAATACTTCTTTAATACCGCAGGTTTGTTTTTTAATTGTTTGGTTATTTTTCTCCAATCACTTGTTGTCATTTTGTTTTTTCCTCCGGATTATTTTTGTTTGAAAGTTATCTTCTAAATATTTTATAATTTCTTCTTTATCTACATCTAGTCTTCTTGGTTTTCCTTTTTTAACTTTTTTTATTCCAGAATATTTTCCTGGCCTAGAAAAAACAACTGTTACTTCCAAGCCCATAATACCTACTTCTCGAATATATTCCATACCAGGAATCTCAATATATTCTGGTATTCCAAAACTAAAAAAGTTCTTTTGAATTTGTTTTTCTAATAAAGTATTTTCCCTTGCTATAAGTAATTTTTTTAATAAATTAAAAGCTTCTTCACGTCTTAAGGTAACTTTTGTCCCAACTTCTAAACCTGGTCTTACTTGCCAAGTTGGAATTCTTTTTGTTGCTTTAACTTTTATTGGTTTTTTGTTTGTAATGTTTTCTAATAAGATAACACCTTTATCTAATTTTTCTCCAGTTCCACCTATATTCAAAACAACTTTTTCTAATTTAAAATTCATTTTTTTATGTTCCATTTTAATTTACTACTAAAAATGTTTTAAAAGGAAGTAAAACTTCATTATCATTTTCTAATTTAATTTTATATTCAAAACCTCTCTTCATTTTTTCAACAGATAATATCTCACCTTTTTCACCAGCATGTTTACCACCAATTATTTCAACATTAGCTTTTGGTTTTAAAGATAATATTTTTTCTATTTTATTCTCTTTTGTATTAAATACAACTGAATCCCCAACCTTGAATTCTTTATTATAAATTAAATTTGTTCCATCTTCTAAATTCATTTGAATGTTCTTTTTAGATAAAACTTTTTTACCAATTATTTTTGTTGTTTTAAATTCTGATTGTTTAGCATCAATTTCATTTAAAACATATTTTTTATTTACGATTTCAAGACGATAATATTTATTTAATTTAGATAAATTAATAGTATCAAATGCAAAAACAGGAAATTTTTCATCTTTTCTTATTTTATTATTGATTAAAACATTGCCGTTACTTACTATGTATTTTACTTCTTTTCTAGTATTAGCTATTTTTAATAAATCTCTTAATATCGCAAGGATAGTAATAGACTTATTTTTTGAATGAGAAGGATTTGCAATAAATCTTTGTCTTCTTCCTTTTCTTGGTATTGGCCAAGTGTTTGGCATTTGTGTTCTTTTTGTATGCATTTTATTTTTTATCCTCCTTATTATTCTCTGTTTTTAATGAATCTTTCTTTTTTGTTTCTTCTTGAGTTGATGTTTTTTTATTTAAGTGTTTAAATCTTTTTTTATCTGAATCTTCTAATTTAATAATTTTTATTTTTGAAGGATGAAACCAAACAGGAACTTTTTCTCCATCTTTTTTAGTAATATTTAATCCTTCAATTTGAACTCTTTGATTATTTACATCCACTAAGGTTACTTTTCCTTGTTTTTTTGTAAATTTTCCCCTCATTACTTTTACTTCATCATTTTTTCTAATTTCTATATTTCTTGTTTGATATTTTTCTTTTAATGGTTTATCTAAAGGTGAACTCATAAATTTTTGTTTTAAATGTCTTGGAGCATTTGCTAAGAACTTTCTTTGTTTTCTTGGTTGTTTACTACTAATCCAGTTTTTTGAAAATTTGTTTTTCATTTTAATATACTATTGACGCAATTTTTGCGACCTCCTTCCATCTTTCTTGAACTTCTCTTGCAATAGGTCCTTTTATTTGAGTACCTTTTGGATTTCCTTTATCATCTTTTAATAAAACAACTGCATTGTCTGTAAAACAAACTCGTTCACCACTAAATCTTCTCCATGATTTTTTTTGTCTTACTACAACGGCATCAAAAACTTCTCCTTTCATTTTTGGATCTCCTTTTCTAACTGAAACTTTTACTTGATCAGCAACTTTAGCATAACCTTGTCTACCTTTTTTTGTTTTACCTCGTTTAACTGAAACAACTTTTACAATTCTTGCTCCACTATTGTCAGCAGCATCAACTACACTTCCTATATTCAATGCTCTTGTTGGTTTTGCAGTTATTGATTTCATTTTATAATTTTTGTTTAATTAATTTAGTTACAACAAAATGTATTGTTTTGCTTATTGGTCTAGTTTCTTCAATTAAAACTCTATCACCAACATTTATTTGACTAGATAAACAATCAGGTAATCTTGCTTGTATTTTTGTTTTTCTTTTTTCATATCTATCATACTTTTCTATTTTCATCATTCTTTCTAATTGGATTGTTAATTTGCCTATTGTTTTTTTAATTACATCTCCTTCAAAGTTTCTTCCTCGTAATTTTAATTTTTTTTCACCATGAAATGGACAATATTTATCATTACAATTAACTTTTGTTTCTTCTACTTTCTCTATTTTTTTGTTTGTTTTTTCTTTTGCCATTTTAAATTGTTATTTGATCTTGTGTAAAACCTTCTTTTATTAGCAAGTTAAAGACTTTATCTTTATGATTACCTTGTAGTTCTATTTGTTTATTTTTAATAGTTCCACCACAAGCTAATTTTGCTTTAAAGTTTTTTGCTATGGATTTAATGTCGACACCGTCATCAAACCCTGAGACAATAGTTGATATTTTCCCAAAACGTCTTTTTTCAAGTTTAACGTTTATTTGTTGTTGTGTTCTTGCAATTTCCCCACAAACACATGCAGGTGTTGGAAGACCACATTTTGGACATATATCCACTTTATTTTTTATCTCCTTGTTTATTTTTTTCTAATGTTAATAATTTTGCAATTTCCTTTTTAATGGTTTTCTTTTTTGTTGGTTGTTTTAATAATTCTATTTTTAATTCTTTTAATTTATTCTCATTTTCTTTTTTTGTATTTTTAATTTTTTCTGCCATTATTTCTTTTTAACTTTTTTAGTTTTTAATTTAATTGGTTTTTCTGTTTCTTCTTCATTCTTTAAATTTGAATTAATTGTATTTATTACATCTTCTATTTTAAATTGATCATGAATTATTACATTCGGTGGTAAAATTGAAACTTGAATTCCAATAACACCTTGTTTTGTTTCTGCTATTGACTCACCTTTATCTACAATATTTGAAGGTTCTCCTGTTTTTTTAAGATAACCATAATTAAATCTCCAAACACGAGCTCTATCACTTGGTAATTTTCCTGAAACTCTAAGTTCTGCACCTAATGCTCCTGCTTTTTTTATTCTTGAAAGAAGTTTATAACTTACTGCCTTATATTTTGAAGCACCAAATCTTTCAAGTGTTAATGCAATTTCATCTGCAACTAATTGAGCATCAAATTCTGGATGAAGAATTTCATCTATGTCTATATGAGGATTTTCCATATTAAAACGTTTCTTTAATATTCTTGTTAAATCATTAATTTTTTCTCCTTTTTTACCTATTATCCAACCGGGTTTATGTGTAGAGATTATAACTTTTTCACCAACCGGAGTATATTCTATTTTTACTCTTGAAATTCTACCTTTACCAAACATCTTTTTTACAAATAATTTAACATTATATTCGTCTTTTCTTACATTCACAAATTTTTTTTCTTCCATTTTATTTTTTTATTTTTTTAATTAATTTAGTTTTATCTTTTGCTTCTAAATAAATATGAGTTCTTTTTGATTGTCTTCCACCACTTTTTCTTGTAGAAGAAGCTTTATTTGAAATTGCTAATGTAATAATAGGATCTTCAATTCCAGC
Organism: Nanobdellota archaeon; assembly: GCA_023397215.1. Taxonomy (GTDB): domain Archaea; phylum Nanobdellota; class Nanobdellia; order Pacearchaeales; family GW2011-AR1; genus JAGVXH01. The sequence continues at coordinate 9,643 of JAEWUG010000029.1, forward strand.
AACTATTGAATTTGCTTTTAGTTGCTTTACAATATCTTTGATTGCAATAGACGCATTTTTCGGAAATCTTGCACCAGCAATTCCTTTTCCTCTTTGATGAGGTACTTCTAAACCAGTCATTTTAACAGGTATTTTTTCTTGAATAACACCTTCTAAAAGTTTAATAGCATTTTCTGGAGATTTGTGTTTAATCATCTTACAAATTGCTTTTGAATCTTTTGGTGAAATTTTTAATGAATAACCATTAACGCATGCTTTTTCTTTTTTTGGAATTTCCTTTGCTTTTTCTTTTTGTTTTTTTTCTTTTTTTTGTGGTTCTTCTTTTTTTTCTGTAATAGTTTCTTCTTTTGATATAGCTTCTTCTTTTATTAGTGGTTTTTCTTCTTTAGAAAGGATTTTTTCTTTTACAATTTCTTTCTTTTTAGATTCTACATTTGTTTTTTTTGTAGTACTTTGTTTTTTAGTTTTTTCTTCTACCATTTTATTTTTTCTTTGATGCACTTGATTTAGTTGCGCCTACACCAGCTTTAGTATGTTTTGCTATTTTTCTTGTTAATGCAAATTCTCCTAATCTATGACCTAACATTTGTTCAATTATTAAAACCTTCTCGTATTCTTTTCCATTATAGATATAAATTGTTTTTCCAACCATTTTAGGAACAATGATTAATTCTCTATCATGTGTTTTAATTAATTTATTTTTAGCTAATTTTTTTTCACTTCTCTTTACAAATTTTTCAATAATATCATAGTTTCTTAAAATAGCTCTTCTTGGACGAGATTTTACTAATTTTGCAAATTCTCTTAAATCTAATTTTTTTAATTCATCTATTTCAATTCCTCTATATGATTTCTCTTTTCCTTTGTGTAATACATCTACCATTATCTTTTCTTCCTCCCTGTTCTTCTAGGCCTGATTAAACCAACTTTTTTACCAGGAGCAGCATTTCTTTTAGCAATCTTGCTTTTAACTCTTTTTCCTCTACCTGAACCAAATGGATGGTCTATTGCATTCATTGCTACTGCAGAAGTTCTTGGCCATAATTTTGATTTTGATTTTTTAATATAAAATTGTTTACCTGCTTTTAAGATAGGTTTTTCTTTTGCTCCATCACCAGCTAAAACACCAATTGTAACTCTACTGTTTAAATCAAAAACTTTTTCTTTTTTTGAAGGCATTAAAATAGTTGCTTTTCCATTATTTTTATTTTGCAATAATCCAGAATTTCCACCTGTTTTGATAAATTTTCCACCATCATATAATGTATGTTCAATATTACAAACATCAATTCCAATTTTAACATCTTTTAATTGAGCAATATCACCAGGCTTATCACCACCATAATTAATTTTTTGGCCAACATAAAGATTTTTTATTGCAAGATAATGAAATGTTTCTCCTTTATTATTTTTTAATTTTGCAATTGGAGCAGAATGACTTGGTAAAGAAAATAATTTAATTACTTCATATTCACCATTAAGATTTGAAGGATAACCTACTTTAATACCCATAGAAGCTTTTTTTCTAACTCTATAAGTTGGACTTCCTCTTCCACGTCTTTGTTGAATAATTCTTTTACCCATTTTACATTAAACCTAATTTTGTTGCAATATCAATTGCAGGATATTTTGAATTTAGTTTTACATAAGCATATTTTTTGTTTAGTCTTGTAAATGTTCTTATTTTATCTACTTTAACATTGAATAAATCTTCTACTTCTTTTTTTATTTCAGGTTTTTTAATTGCTCTATCTACTTGAAAAACTAAAACATTATCAACTTCAATTTGTCTTACAATCTTTTCTGTTGAAATTATTTTTTCTAAGATTATTGTTTTCATTTGAATCTTTCTCCAATTTCATTTATTGCTTCATTAGTATAACAAGTGATTCTTCCAGGAACACCATTTGGTGCTAAATCTGAAATTTTTAATTCATTTACCTTAATAATATCAAAACCTTTTTGTTTGAAATCTTGTTTAGAAGAAATAACTAATAAAAGACCTGCATTTGATTTATATTTTCTTCCTCTCATTTTTCCACGACCTGCTCTGATTGTTTTTATTTTTAATACTTTGTCAAAGTTTTCATTAAATAATGTTTTTAGTAATTTTAAGAAATCTTTTGTTTTTAATTTTAAAACATCGTCGCTTAATATAAAACCTGATTTAATTTTAGTATTATATTTTTTTGCTAAATAATCTTCATTAATTGTACCAGCAAAAGCAGAATTATATGCAAGTAATAATTCTTTTTTATTTATTTTCTTAAATAAGTTTTTTTCAGAACGAGGAGCATGAGGACTTCTTCCACCTCTTGCACTTGAAACAGTTGCACCTACCCAATTAAAAGAAGAACCATTTCTAGACATAATTTTTCTTGGAACTCTTGAAATACCTTTACCATATGTTGTTTTCCAAACATGTCTTCTATGTCTTAAAATTCCAGAAGCAGAATAACCTGCACCTGCACCAGGCATAGCACCATAACTTTGAGTATAAGCTAATTTTTGAGCTTCATAAACTTTTAATAAAATATCTTCTCTTATCCTACTAGAAAAATTCTCAGGTAAAGTTATTTCTTTTTTTGATTTTGCATCTTTTTCAATTATTTGTGTTTTCATCTTATACTTAATACCTCATAATTTTCTTTTTGTTTATATTTTTTTGCTCTTTTTGGAAGTGTTAAAATAAGAGGTCTTTTTGTTGGACCTTGAACAGAACCTTTTAATAAAATATATTCTGTTTTAATGTTTCCATATTTATGAAATCCTTGTTTTGGATTAATATTATCTGAATCTATTTTTCCTATTTTTAAAATCAAACTATTATAAGAAACTCTTGTATGAAATCCTGTTTGTCCTGCTTGTGGGGCTCTAAATGTTACTCTTGAAGGAGTCCAAGGAGCAAGTGAACCAGGTCTTCTTTGTCCTTTTTCAGATTTACTTGCTTTTAATGCAATTCCAAATCTTTTAACAGGACCTTGTGTTCCATAACCTTTAGTTACTGCATGAACATCTAATAATCCTTGATTGAAAATATCTGTTAAAAAGATGTCTTTATTTATATTAGATTTAACCCATGCTAATTTCTCAGAAGAATTTTCTCCAGAAATTTTGATTTCAGAAAAGTAAGGTTTTTTTGTTCCTATTGAAGTTTTATCAACATTACTATAAACTAAAACTCTTAAATCATCGAATTCTAAATTTTCAGGTAATTGTTTAACTTGTTTTGATACTTTTAATTTTCTTTTTAATTTTTTTTCATTAGAAACTACAAATTCTTGAGATAATTTTTTATTTTTATAAACTCTAACAGAATAAATTTTCATTGAAGGACATTCAACAATTGTTGCAGGAATAACTATCCTTTTTCCTTTTGTTAATGAATCTTGAGAATTATCATGTACAAAAACAGAAGTCATTGAAACTTTATAGCCTATAAAACCTGCTAATTTTGTATCAGGAGTATTAATTTGTGTCCAGTTTACTCTAGGTAAGATCTTTTTTGCTCGTACCCTTGGGTAAAATTGTAAACTTCCTTTTCTTATTCTATTATTATCTGCCATTTTATTGATTTGAAAACTGAGGAGTATTACTAAGACTCTTCAATTGAAACTAACTTAAACCAACCAAATTTAAGTAAAATTACCTGGTCTAAACATTCAAGTTTTAAACCGCTTCTACACCAATATTACTGTATAAACTTCCTTTATAAACTTTTTGATATGCTTTTTTTACAAGATTATTTACATTTAAAATATAAATTCTTAAATACCATATAATACTTTTATTAAAATGGAATTAGTAGCATTATTGTCAACTGGGAAGGGTTCTTGGGGACAAGTAGCTGGTCTTGTAAAACAAGGTGAATGGGAAAAGATCATTGTAATAGGAACTAGTTTTGCAAGAGAATTTAAAATTCCTGGAATTTCTTTTGAATTTGTAGAATATGACTCTGAAAAAGGATTATTACAATTAAAAAAAGAATTTGAAAAAAAATTAGAAGGAAAATTTAATAATTTAGAAGTTGCTTTGTCTATTGCATCTGGAAATGGAAAAGAACATATGGCTCTTTTATCTGCATTACTTTCAATTCCAGTTGGTGTTAGATTTGCTGCACTAACAAAAACTGGTGTTGTAATATTATAACTTTCTTTCTTCTTTGAAATATTAAAGAAATTATTCAACTAAAAATACAAAAATGATTTTTTTGTCTAAGTCAATTCTTTGACAATGTACATCTCTATTAAAGTCAAATCCTCCTCTTAATTGTTTTGGTATCAAAAAATACTTTGTTGCTTCATATGCTCCTCTGGAGGCAATATTTGAACATACCTGTGCAGCATCTTCAGAAAACAAATGTATATTTTGGATATTTCCTTTTAGAAAAAGTGATTCTTTATAATTCACCTCTATTTCAAAGAGTACATTATTATTGTTCAATGTTTTTGAACTAACAATTTTACCCATTTTATTTTTTAAGGGTTAAACTCTTTAAAATATTTTCTTAAAATTATTGGATAAATTTTATTATTTTTTTATCCCATAAAAATAAAGGTTAAACAAAATCTTAAAAAGACTTTTGGAAAATTTCATTTTATGGGAGAAGTAATTGATTCAGTAAAAAAAGATGAGAAGAGATTATTAAAAGTTGTTTTAAATTCTGAAGAAATTAAAAATTTAGGAGGTCATCGAGAAAGAGTGTATGTTTTTTCAGAAGATAATTGCATCCATAAAGTTGATTTGTTAGAAAGAGGTAATAAAAGAGAAGCAAAATATTTTAGAATTCCAAGAGAGCTTAAAAAACGAAAACAAAAAATAACTAATATTTGTTATCAAAAAATACAAGAAAAAGAAAAGGCTTTTTTTATTTTTACTCTAAATCTTTAAGATAGAATCTCTTAATTTTAAACCCTTAGTTGTTAATTGATATAGTCTGCCTGTTTTTTCTTCAGGATTAAGACATTCTATTATTCCTCTTTTACGAAATTCTCTTAATACATCACTTACATTGTTTAAACTTAAATTGGATTCTTCTTTTATTTGAGTAGGAATCTTTGCCTTGTTTAATGTATAAATAACTTTTTTTCTTTGACTACCTCTTAAAACCCAACCATAATCTTTATCCATAGAGAACATTAAGGATAAAATCTAAAAAGACTTACACTGGATTTATACCAAAAATATAAATAGAATAATATATTCTAAATAAAATGAATAAAAAAATAAAATCTTTTTTCTGGTATTTGCATTGTAATAATATAATCAATTTTAATTGTTATAAGAAGTTAAGTAAAATTTAAAAAAGTTAGAAAGAATAATAGATTATGCAAAAAAAGAGTTTGGTGATTATTCTTTCAATATTAACATTTATAATACTTGTTTTAGTAATTTTAAATATGAATCAAAATCCAAAAATTAAAATTGAAACTTCAATGGGGGATATTGTTGTTGAACTTTATCCTTCTAAAGCACCTATTAGTGTTAAAAATTTTTTAAATTATGTTGATGAGGGTTTTTATGAAGGTACTGTTTTTCATAGAGTGATGCTTGATTTTATGATTCAAGGTGGAGGATTTAATGAAAATGGAAATCAAAAAAAGACTAAATCTCCTATTCAATTAGAATCAGATAATGGTTTGAAAAATGAAATCGGAACTATTGCAATGGCAAGAACAAATCAACCTAATTCTGCGACTTCACAATTTTTTATTAATACGGCTGATAATGATTTCTTAAATTATGGATATAGAGATGAAGGTTATGCTGTTTTTGGTAAAGTAATAGAAGGTTATGATGTTGTTGAAGAAATTGAAAACAGTGATACAACAATAAAATTTGGAATGAGTGATTGGCCTGTTGAAGAAGTTTTGATTAAATCAATAAAAAGATTAAAATGATTTATGAGGAATGGTTAAAAGAAAATAAAAAGGTTTGTCCTTTTTGTGAATTGAAAAGAAGTGATATCTTAAAGCAAAATAAAAATTTTTATTTGATTCCTGCTAGAGCAGCATATGTTAAAGACCATTTATTAGTTGTTCCAAAAAAACATAAGATTCAAATTTCTCAACTAAATAAAGAAGAATTTGAAAGTTTGAATAATTTAGTGTTTTATGCTTTTAAAAAATTAAATAAAAAATATCAAGATGCTTCTATATTGTATAGGGAAGGGAATAAGAAAAAAATTGGAAAGTCAATAGATCATTTGCATGTTCATATTATTCCTAAGATGAAAATTGGTTCTATTAATTCATATTATAAGCCTAGAAAAAGGTTAGAAGATTTAGAATATAAAAAAGAAGTTGAAAGAATTAAAAAAGAATTATTTTAGTGTTATTGGTTTTTCTTTTTTGTAATAATCTTCTGCTTCTTTTATTTTTTGTTTTGATGCAGAATATAAGGTGATTAAATCTTGTTTTGCTGAAATTTTTCCTAAGTGTTTATGTAAATAAACTCCAGAGCCTATTGTTTCTGGAGAACCTAAGATTCTGCATAAAGTGTTTATTTTTTTGTTGTCAATTTTAATTATTTTTTTATTTTCCCAAGATTTTATTGTTTTTTTGTAGGGTGCTAATTTTAATTCTTCTACTCTTTTATCAAAATCATTTGATTTGTTTTGAGCATTTATTATATACTTGAATTTTTCATAGGCTTTTCCAGAGGTTAATATTTCTTTTGCTTTTTTATAAGAATTTTTTTCACCACATAAAGTCAATAAATCTGAAGCTAAATGTAAAGATTTTTCTTTTAGGTCTTTAGGAGCAGTGGGTTCATTTTTTAAAACTTTTAATACATCCAGCATTTCTAATACAGGGCCTATTCCATTTCCAATTG
>JAEWUG010000015.1 GCA_023397215.1 Nanobdellota archaeon
GAAATACAGGTAATTTTAGTTTTATAGGCTCTGTATTAGATAAAAGAATAACTAAGAATAAGAATATTATGCTTGATGTTGAAGATTTAACTGGTTCTATTAATGTTTTGATAAATTCAAATAAAAAAGAAGTTTATGAAAAAGCAAAGGATATAATCTTAGATGATATTATTGGATTTAATGTAAGTTCTAGTAATAATTTTTTATATTGTAATGATTTAATTTATCCTGATTGTGTTTTAAAAGAAAAGAAGAGAATTGAAGAAGATGAATGGGTTGTTTTTATTAGTGATTTACATTGTGGTTCTAAACTTTTTTTAGAAGATAATTTTCTTAAATTTATAAAATGGATTAATGGAAAGCAAGGTGATGAAGAATATCGTAATATTGCTGAAAAAGTAAAATATTTATTTATTACTGGAGATTTGGTTGATGGTGTTAGTCATTATCCAGGACAAGAAAAGGATTTAAAAATTATGACTAGTGTTGGTCAATATGCTAAAGTTGAAGAACTTTTAAAATTAATAAGAGGAGATATTCAAATATTTGCTTGTCCAGGAAATCATGATGCTGTTTGGGTTGGAGAACCTCAACCAATAATAAGTGAGCAGTGGGCAGAAGGATTACATAAAATGCCAAATTTAGAATTAGTAACTAATCCTTGTTTAATTGAAATTGAAGGAAGTTTTAAAATTTTAATGTATCATGGTGCTAGTTTAAATCCTTTTGTTGAAGAACTTCCTGAAATAAGAGCAAAATATGGAAAACATTCTCCTACAACTATAGTTAAAGAAGTTTTAAAGAGAAGACATCTTTCTCCTATGCATGGTCTTGTTGATTATATTCCTTGTGATAAAGATTCTTTAGTTATAAACCCAGTTCCAGATATTATTTTAACAGGAGATTTACACAGATGTGAAGTTTCTATGTATAATAATATTTTATTAGTTGCAGGTTCTTGTTGGCAAGCACAAACAAATTTTATGGAGAAGGTAGGTATTGAAGCAGATCCAAATAAGGCTATATTATTTAATCTAAAAAGTAGAGAAATTAAAATAATAGATTTTAGTGATGAAGATAAAAATGTTCAATGGTTAAAAGATCCCAAGTTATATTGTCCATATGATTGTAATTTTAATGGAGGAAATGAAGATAAAAGCATTTAAAAAATGTTTTTTTGAATATTTATTATGGAATTATTAACAATATTTTATTTTGTCTATTCTTTTATAGCATTTTATTTTTTGATAATGTATTGTTTACTTTATATTAAAAATAGAAAAAATATTTTTGAATCTCCAAAAACTGAAAATAAACGAGATTTAACTATTGTTATACCTTGTTATAATGAACAAGAAAGTGTAGGTCAAACAATTGAATGTTTTTTAAAATCAGATTATCCTTATTTAAAAAAAATAATTATAGTAGATGATTGTTCTAAAGATAAATCTTATGAAGTTATAAAAAAGTATGAACAAAAATATCCTGATTTAATCTTAGCACTTCAAACACCAAAAAATACTGGAAAAGCAGCAGGATCTAAGAATTATGGTTTAAACTTTGTTAAGACAGAATTAGTTGGTTTTTCTGATTCTGATTCAATGCCTAAAAAAGATGCGATTACAAAAATGATTGGATTTTTTGATGATCAGAGTGTTGGCGGAGTTACATCTAGAGTTTTAGTTAAAGATAAAACAAATTTTTTAGAATCGTTACAATCTATTGAATATAAAGTTATAGCATTTACTCGTAAGTTAATGGGGTTTATAGACTCTATTTATGTTACTACTGGACCTCTTTCTATATATAGGACTAAAATTATTAAAGATGATTTAGGAGGATTTGATGAGAACAATTTGACTGAAGATATTGAACTCACATGGCATGTTGTAAAATCTGGATGGAGAGTTGAAATGTCTATGAATTCATTAGTTTATACTTATGTTCCTAAAACAATGAAAGTTTGGTTTAAACAAAGAATTCGTTGGAATGTTGGAGGTATGCAAACAGTAAAAAAATATTTACCATCAATTCATAAAACTGGTTTTTTAGGAAGATTTATTATACCTTTCTTTTTACTTTCTTGGTTTATTGGTTTAAGTGGACTTTTTGTAATAGGATATAGATATTCTAGAGAAATTTTTATTAAATATATGTCTACTTATCTTTCAACAAAATCTGAAATTGCAATTATTAGTTTTAGAGATTTAGCAATAAATCCAACAGTATTATTTTTTTTAGGTATTATATTATTTGTGTTAGGTTTAAGTTTTATGTTTGCTTCTTTAATTTATTCAAAAGAAGACGGTTATACTTATGCTTTGCACGAAATATTTATATATTCATTTTTTTATGTTGTATTATATCCTGCAATATTAATAACATCTTTATTTAATTTTTTAAGGGGTTATAATAAATGGTAAAATGGAGAAAAAATGTTACCAAAAAATAAATTTATTTTTTTAGAAGCGTTTTTAATAACAATATTTATTTTTGTAATTGGAATTCTTATTGGAATAAGTATTGAAAATAAAAATAACTATAATTCTCAAATTTTCTATATGAATTCTGAAGCTGATTTAATGGATAGTTATATTTGGACTAGTTTAATATCTGAAGAAAAAAATTGTGGTGTTGTAAATGAGGAAACAATTAATTTTGCTAATAAAGTTTATGAAAAATCATTATTATTAGAAGAGTATGATAAATTTGCTTTATTGATGGATGATTTAACTATGTTAAATAAAAGATATATTTTAATGAAAACATTTTTATGGAAATCTAATCTAGATAATTATTATTGTTTAAATAGCACTAAAATAATAGTTTATCTTTATAATTATAATACTGATGATTTAACTATTGAAGCAGAACAAAATGTTTGGTCTAGATTATTAATGCAATTAAAAGAAGAAGATAAAAGTTTAATTTTATTACCTATTGCTGCAAATTTAAATGTTTCTTCATTAGACTTTCTTTTGAAAGAAATGAATATTGAAAAAATTCCTGCAGTTATTATAAATAATAAAGAAATTGTTTATGATTTAGAAAGAAAAGACGATTTAAAAAATATTATTTATAGATAATTTATTCTATGTTTTAATGTATAGTCATTTATATAAAAGATCTTATTATTTTATATTTAATGGAGAAAATTTTTGCAAAATCAGGTTATTGGGATGTTAATTCTTATTTTTTAAAGTTAGAAAATGAAGTTAAAAAAGAATATGAACTTGCAAACAAAGCAAGAAGTGTTGGAATTGATCCAAAAAATAAAGTTGAAATACCTTTAGCAACTAGTATGGCTGAAAAGTGTGTTGGTTTAATTTCTACTGTTTATCCTCAATTACCTATTCAAGAAATAACTTCTAGAATGTTAGAGTTAGAACAAAAGTATGGTCAATTAGATACTACTGTTAGTTTTGTTATTGCAAAAGAAATTGCAGAAGAAAAATATTGTAAATTTAAAAATAAATTAGAAGGAATTGATGCTGGAATAAGGCTGGGTTTTGCATATTTAACATTGGGTGTTGTTGCTTCTCCTATTGAAGGATATACTGGTTTAGAAATAGGTAAAACAAGAGATGGAAAAGAATATTTTATTGTAAATTTTAGTGGACCTATTAGATCTGCTGGAACAACTGCAACTTGTGTAATTTTAATGTTAATCGATTTTTTAAGAGAACATTTTGGTTATGCAAAATATGATCCTGATGAAATAGAAGTTAAAAGATATGTTACAGAATGTACTGATTACCATGAAAGGATAACTAATTTACAATATTTTCCTACAGAAGAAGAAATGACCTTTTTAGCAAAAAATTTACCAATTCAAATTTCAGGAGATCCTACAGAGAGTAAAGAAGTTAGCAATTATAAGGATTTACCTAGAGTTCAAAGTAATTATATTAGGGGTGGAATGTGTCTTACTTTTGCAGAGGGATTAGCACAAAAAGCTGCAAAAGGTCTTAAAAGATTAAGTAGTCCTAAGAAAAATGGTTTAATTTGTAGTGGTTGGGATTTTTTAAATGAATATTTAGAAATACATTCTAAAAGAGAAAAAGGTAGTGAAGATGTTATTGCGACATATATTAAAGATTTGGTTGCTGGTCGTCCAGTTTATGGACATCCTTCAATGAGTGGAGGATTTAGGTTTAGATATGGAAGAAGTAGAATTAGTGGTTTTAGTTCTGTAAGTATTCATCCAGCAACTATGGGTGTAACAAATGGTTTTTTATCTCATGGAACTCAATTAAAAATAGAAAAACCTACGAAAGGATGTATTATTACTTCTTGTGATACAATTGATGGTCCAATTGTAAAATTAAAAAAAGGAAGTGTTAGAAAATTAACTGACCTAAATGAAGCATTGAAATTATATAAAGATGTTAAAGAAATAATTTATTTAGGAGATATTCTTTTTCCATTAGGTGATGTAATGGATAGAAATCAAAATTTAATTAAGTCTGGTTATGTTGAAGAATGGTGGGATTTAGAATTAAAGAAAAAATTAGAAATTACAGGTGATGTTTTAGAGTATGATTTTAATAATATTAATTTTGAAGAAGCAATTATTATAAGTGATAAATATTCAATGAGCCTTTATCCTAAATATATCTATTATTGGAATCAAATTGATTTAGACTCTTTTTTATGGTTACTTGACTGGTTAAGTAATGGTATTTGGAGAGGTGACGAAAATGGAAAATTAGTTTTACCTTGGAGTGAAATGGTAAGAGAGAAATTTTCAAAAGGAAAAAGAGCTTTAGAATTGATTGGATTACCTCATGAAGTTGTTTTTGATAATGTTGTTTTAGATAATATTAATTCTAAAGCATTGCTTGTGAATTTAGGTATTTTAATCGAAAAAAAAGAAGGGGAAACAATAAGAAATCAAATAAATCTCATTTTGGAAAAAAAACAAGATTTTGTTGAAGATGTTCTTAAAAATATTAATTTTTTTTCAAAATATGAAATAAAAGATAAATCTGGTGAATTTATTGGTTCTAGGATGGGTCGTCCTGAAAAAGCCAAATTAAGAAAATTAAAAGGAAGTCCAAATTGTTTATTTCCTGTTTCAGAACAAGGAGGCAGATTAAGGAGTGTTTTAGAAACTGTGAAAGTCGGTTATATTAAGTCTAGTTGGCCATTATATAAATGTGATTGTGGTAACGAAACAATTTATCCAACTTGTGAAAAATGTGGAAAAAAAACAAAAAGAAATTATTATTGTAGAGTTTGTGATAAATTTAGTGATATCCCTTGCCAAGAACATGAAAATGTTGTAAGTGCTGTGAATAAAAAAATAGATTCATCTTATTATTTTAATGATGCATTAAAAAGATTAGGTTATGATAAAAGTCAAATTCCTACATTGATTAAAGGTGTTAGAGGGTTGACTAATGAAAATTCAGATTTAGAACATTTAGGAAAAGGAATCTTAAGGGCAAAATACAATCTTTGTGTAAATAAAGATGGAACTATAAGGTATGATGGTACTGAATTTTGTTTAACACATTTTAAACCTAAAGAAATTGGAACGAGTGTTGAGACCCTAAAAAAATTAGGTTATGAAAAAGATATTTATGGGACTGATTTAATTAATGAATCTCAAATTTTAGAATTAAAACCTCATGATGTTGTTTTACCTTCTTGTAAAGATACTCCTGATGAAAAAGCAGATGATGTTTTTATGAATATTTCTCATTTCCTTGATGAAGAATTAGAAAAATTGTATGGACTTAAAAAGTATTATAATTTAAAGACTAGAGAAGATTTAATTGGTCATTTAATTGTATGTATGGCTCCACATAATTGTGCTGGAGTTATTGGAAGAATTATTGGTTTTAGTCAATTACAAGGAATTGTAGCTAGTCCTTATATGCATGCTGCAATGAGAAGAGACTGTGATGGTGATGAAGCTGCAGTTATGATGTTAATGGATGTTTTGATTAATTTTAGTAAAGAATTTTTACCAAGTCATAGAGGTGGAACTCAAGATGCTCCTTTAGTCTTGAATGCAAAAATTCAAGCAGGAGAAGTAGATGACCAAATTTTAGATTTTGAAACTTGTAGTTCTTATCCTTTAGAAATGTATGAATTATCTCAAGAGAGCATTCATTCGAGTAATGTTAAAATGGAAAGAGTAAAAGATAGATTAAAAGAAAATATTTGCCCATTTAGTGGTACTGGGTTTACACATAATTGTTCTGACTTTAATATTGGTATTTTAAATGGGGCATATAAAGTTTTACCGACTATGAAAGATAAAGTTGAAAAACAAATGGAATTAGTTGAAAAAATTCGTGCTGTTGATACTGATGATGTTGCTCGTTTAGTTATTGAAAGGCATTTTATTAGAGATATAAGAGGTAATTTAAGAAAATTTTCTCATCAACAATTTAGATGTGTTAAATGTAATACTAAATTTAGAAGACCTCCATTAATTGGTGTTTGTACGAAATGTGGTGGTAAAATAATATTTACAATAAGTGAAGGTTCAATTAAAAAATATTTAGAACCTGCATTAACATTAGCAAGGAATTATAAAATTTCTGAGTATACAAGAGAAGGTTTAGAATTAACTAAACTTTATATTGAAAGTATTTTTGGTAGAGATACTGAAAAACAAGAGGACTTAAAAAAATGGTTTTAATCTTTAACCAAAGATTTATAAATTTAAAATTTTGTTGTTAAGTATGGATAAATGTATTAGTTGTGATAAAAAATCTTTAGATAGTGTTAAATTTCCTTGTCCTAAATGTAAAAATGAAATCATGAGATGTAATAAATGTAGAAGTTTATCTATTGATTATGTTTGTCCCAAATGTGGATATAGGGGGCCTTAAAATGGGTATGAGTGCTGTTCAATATAAGGTTTTACCTGAAGGATTAGAAACTGATTTGAATATTTTAAAAGATAAAGTAAAAGTTGTTATTGAAGAGAATAAAGGTATGGTTTCTGAGATTGTAGAGCAACCAATTGCATTTGGATTAAAAGCTTTAATTTTTTCTTTTGCATTTCCTGAAGAAAATGACATTGATCAAATTGAAGGATTTATTAAAAATGTTAAAGGTGTTTCAAGTTGCGAATTAATCGATTATAGAAGAGCATTGGGTTAGTTATGGATATAGAAATTAAAGAATTAACAAAAGATTTATTGAATAATTGTTCTTATTTTTTAGATACTCTTTCAAATTTAAGAGAAACTGGAAATTTATCTTTAGAAAAACAAATTGATATATTAGATAAAATTAATTTTCAAGATGGACATATCTTTGTTGCAATTAAAGATAATAAGGAAATAATAAGTACTTCTACTATTCTAATTGAACAAAAATATATAAGAAATGGGGCAAAAATAGGTCATATTGAAGATGTTGCAACAAATAAAAATTATGAAGGAAAAGGGATTGGAAAAAAAGTTGTTGAAGAATGTATTTCTTATGCTAAAAAAAGAGGATGTTATAAAGTTATTTTAGATTGTTCAGACGAATTAATCAATTTTTATAACTATTTTGGATTTTGTAAAAGTGAAAATCACATGAGGTTAAATTTATAATTTATCTTTAATTTATTTATTTATGGTATTAAGTGATTCTGAAATAAAAAATATTAAAGAGAAACTTTTGTCTCAAACAAAAAATCTTCCTCTTGAAAAGAGAAAAGAAATTGAAAATCAAATTAAGAATATGTCTTCAGCAGATTTTGAAAAATTTTTAGAAAAAAATGATGCTGTATCTAAATGTCTTTTTTGTTCTATTCTTGAGAGAGAAGTTGAAAGTATTAAAATTTATGAAGATAATTTAAGCATTTATGTCCTAGATATTAATCCATTAAGTTATGGTCACACACTTGTTATTCCCAAAAATCATGGAATTTGTGATGTTCAAGATTATAAAGAAGGGATAGAATATATTTCTGAAATATTTAAATTAATTTTTGTTCCAAATGAAATTAAAATTTTAAGTAAATCTCTTTTTGGACATACTATCTTTGAAATAGTTCCTGATTATGGAGAACCTTTAATTAAAAAGAAAGTTGATTTAGAAGAATTAAATGAAATTAAGAATAAATTTGAAAGTTTTTTGAATAAGTTTAAAGAAACTCTATCTGAAGATTCTGAAAATAATTTTGAGAATAATGAAGATTTAAATATAAAAGAATCTAGTGAACAAATACAATCAGACGAATTCCCTTTGGAAGAAAAAAAAGAAGAATTCCCAAAATTTTCTTCAAGAATTCCTTAATCTTAGAATAAAAATAAAAAATAAGTTATTAATTGAGATCTAAATATTAAATATAAAATAAATGCAATAATAAAAGCTGGTGCAAATGGAATTCCTTCTTTTATAATTATAAATTTTTTCTGTTTTTGGATTAATCTTAATTCTTTTAATGAAATACCTTTAAAATCTGATTTTATTAACTCTTTATTAATTTCAATATCTTCTGCCAACCAATCACCCACTTTTAAATTTTTTACACTTATTTTTTTTGTTAAAACTTTTTCTTGTAAGACCTTTGCAATTGAAAATAAAAAAGGTGTTAATATTAATAAAATTGGAATTAAAATCAAGAAAGAATTAATAAAAATTAATGGGGTTGTTATTATTGAAATAATTAAAAAGAATTTTATTTTATTTTTTCTTAATTCTTTTTTAGTTTCTTCTTTTATTTTTTTAAAATTTTTAAAATAAAGAAATATTGAGAAAAAAAGACCATAAAAACTTCCAGAAAATATTAACAATATTAAAAACAAAAAAATATTTGAAAATATTAAATTAAATTGTGTAGTTACAAATAGAGGAGTTAATGCTAGAAGTAGATGATAATCTCCCCCTGCAAAAATATTTGAATAATAAAGTATATTTGCTAATAAAAAAATTCCAATAAAAGTCATCAAAAAATAAAATAAAATAAAATATTCTTTTGTAATTATTGATTCTATTAAAATATAGATAGTACCTGAAATAAAAATTAACAAGTTTAACCAATTGTCTATTTCTTTTCGTTTAATATCTTGTATTATCGCTAGTATTAACCCAAAAGAAATAACTCCTATTAAAAAAGAATTAACCATTTTTCTTTTTCTTTTTATTTTGTTCTTCTGTTTTTTCTAAGTCTATTGTTCTATACTTCCCACCACGTTTATAGACTCTATATTGTCTTTTTCTTTTAAGATCTTTTTTTGTTTTTCTTTTTTCTGTTGAACTTAATTTCATTTTTCTTTTTTTAGCAATTTATATTATATTCTTTATCATAAACATAATCTAATATTGTTTTAAATTTTACTTTTTCAAATTGACTATTTTCTGAATTTGTGGGTTCTAAAATCACTCTTTTATTTAATGTTTTTCTATATACAACTAAGTTTTTTTCATCAATTTCAAATTCATATAAGTTTTTACAAAAATTTATCCAACTCTCTTGATTTTGCCAACTTGATTCTGTTATTATTTGTTCGTCAATATATAAATCTTTTTTAATATAATTAGAATAATGTTCTAATCTTTCACAAAAAAGAGTCTTATCTAATTCTTCTTCTATTATTTTATCACAAAATATTTCTTTAATTAATTTTTCTTCATTATACTCAAAAATTTTTTGTTCATCTTCTATTAATAATACTTTTACTGGTGAAGTTAAAGAAGAATTTATATTTTTTTGATTTTGAATATAACCATAAAAGACTAAACCTAAAAAGAATAATGTAATTAATACTAAATATAATGAAAATAATTGTGCTTTTTTATTTTTCATTTTAAAACCTCTTTGTGAGAATTTATTTGTATAGAATAAACATTTTCGTTTTGATCTAAAATATTTAAACTTTCTTCGTAATTTGATTCTTTTAATTTATCTAATAAATTATATATCTCTTCTGAAATTATTACTCTTGAATTATCTTCTAATTGGAGATTATAAATTGTTGTACCATGTCCTGATTTCGAGTCTAATTTAAGCGAATTTAACAAAATTAATTTTTCTTCTTGTATGAAATATAGCTCTTTTTTAATATCTAATAATTTAATTAAGTTTAGGTTATTATTTTTTATTTCAAATATCCTATAATCTTCTTGAAGGTATTGGTTATTTGATTTATCTTTTGTATTTTGTTCTAATGTTTGATTAAATAATATTAGATAAGAATCTAATTTTAATTTTTCTTGACTTGAGGGGTTTTGATTTGGTCCCTTGATAACTGAACTAAAAACTAAAGAAAGAATTAATAAAACTACAATAATTATTGTTGCTACAAATAATGATAAAAAACTTCCGATTAATGCTTTTTTATTCATTTATATAAACCTCTAAATTTAATTGTTTTTCTTCTCCATTAAGTAAAATTTTATTTTGAATAGAAGAATATCCTTGTTTAAAATCTCCTAATGCATTAGGGTTTGTTTTCATGATTTCATTTACCCAAGATTTTCCATCATCTCCGAACATTAATGTTTCTTCATTTAATTTTATTCTTATAAAATATTTATTGTAAAGTTCTTCTTCAGAATTATATTTAAAATTACAATATTCTAATATATTTGAATTAAAATTTTCTTTTATTTCTTTAATATTAAATTCTTCTGAATCTAATATACAATTTGTTATTTTTTTAGAAAGAATTATTGCTTCACTATCTTTTACATTTGTATTAGGCATATATATTCCATTTGATATACCCATAATCAATAATACTACTATTGTCAATAAAAAAATTCGATACATCATAACAATTGATTCACCTATTGCTTCTGCTTTTTTGTTCTTCATGTTATTTGAATAATATATTTATTTTGATTAGAATCTTCAATTAATTGAACCTTATGTTGTGTCATGATAGGGTATCCTTTTACAGAAACAAGTCCATCTATTTGAACAAAAATTTTATTTTCTTTTATTTCTATTTTATTAATATATCCATTAACATTATTTTTTTGAATAATAAAACTCATTCCAGGAATAGCAGAATCTATTAAAAGTGCTGTTTGTTTTTCTAATATTTGTTGTTTTACATTTCTACTATCTATTTTTGAAGACAAATTTAAAATAAATAATGTTGTAATTAATAAAATTAAAATTAAATGAGTAATAATCTCTTGCATATTTGTTCCTTTTTTGTTTTTCATTTTATTTAAAGAAATTAAATAGTGAATAAATTCCAATTGAAGTTGCAACTATTATTGCTATGTAAATTATCCATTTAATTATTTCATCTGTTGATTGTGCTTTTTTAGGTTTCATAATTTTCAGAAATACACCCCTCAATTTTTAAAGAAATATCATTATAATCTAATTCTCCTTCTTTATACCTTTCTAAGTCTTCTCCCTCTAATTTACTTAGATATTTTTCATTTAATTCTATTAAACAGTTATTTACTAATTCAAAATTAGTGTCAATACAATAAGAAATAATTTGTTTTTCTATTAGTTTATTGTTTGTGCTTGGAGAAGGTAAATAATTAATTTTGTCGTTAAATAAGTCAGAATGTGGTTCATTTTCAATCAATTTTTTACATTCTATTTGCTTATTATTAAATTCTTCTTGTGTTAATTCTAATTCCCCTAATTTTTCATTTATTCTTTTTTTTAAAGATTCAATCGTTTCTAAAGGAAAAAGAGAGCATTGTTCTATATAACTTTGCTTTTCTAAATCTCCTAGAAAAAGGATTTCAATATTATTTAAATAAGATATACAGTTTTCCGTTTTAATATTTTCTAAATTTCCTTCCTCTATTATATTAAATTGGTAATTTTCATTTTCATAATTTATTTTAATATATGTTTTTTTGTATAAAGGAATAACATTAAAATTTTCAATATTTTCTTTAACAGTTAAACAATGATTATCACAAATAATAGTTTCTTCTACTAAATTTTTAGTAGTACAGATACATACTTTTTTATTTTTATTAAAAAAATAATAATTTCCTCGAGGATTGTCAACTAATTTAATTCTATTATTCTCTTGAAAATTAACTAAGAAATATTCTTCTTCATTTGAAAGCCTTTGTTGTATGATTATTTCTGAAGTTGAATATTTTTTTGCTTCTTCTAAAGAATTTTTTACTTGATTAATCAAACTTTCGGATATTTGATCTGATCGATTTTCTTTTGTTAAAAAAGATAAAGCTAATGATAAAAGAGTTACTACAACAATAACTCCTATAATCAATCCAATAGATGTTTCTGATAATAGGGCTGAACCTCTTTTATTGTAATACATGATATTATTAGATTTATTTGATTAATAAAAATATTGGTTTATCCTATTTTTTAAATTTATTTTTTATATGATTCTAATTTTCAATTTTTATGAATTTAAAATTTAAAAAAATTCTTTTTGGAAGTTTGATTGGTTTAAATTTGTTGTTTCCTTCTTATACAAAAACATATGATTTTTTATCTTCTGGAGAAGAAAGGTGTTTAATTTATGATTCTCCTATAATTAATAGTTTAGATAATACTTTTGGTAAAAAGGATTTAGAATCAAAATTATTCTATGATACTGGTGACTTTATTGATTCATTTGAACAAGATTCTATTAATTATGGAAAATATATTGGTACAAATGATTTTGATGATTCTAGTGGTTTTTATTTTTATTTTAAGAAAAATTCAAATAATTCTTTTAGTTTTTCTTATTTTAATAGAGGGAATAATTCAATTAGTTTAGAAGATAGAACTAAACTTTTATTTAGAGATTATCTTTTTGTTGAAGATAGAAATAATACTCATTTATATCTTGTTTTGCCAAAAGAAGTTTATTTAGAAGAATTAGAACAAAATTTATTAGTTTTAAAAAATAATTTTTCTCAAACATCAGTAATTAAGGCTTATCCTAATGAAGAAACTAAAACTTACAAATTTTTTAAAAAATTAGATAATTATACTGAAGATAAATTGAATAATCTTGAAAGAAATATAATTAAATTAGAAGATTTTGAAAAAAAATATTTTTCTAATGTTCCTAATGATAGCCCTTATGTTTCCCTTCTTAGAAAAGTTCCAGGAAAAGTGGGTAAATTAATAGACTATACTGTTTTTTTGAGTAAACTTTTTAGTGAGATTAAAGAAGATCAAAGAAAAAGAATATTTCAAGAAGATTTTGGAGAAAATTATAATATCTATAAAATTCCTTTTTATAGTAGTGAAAAAGAGTTTAATTTTTTTGTTGTAGGTAGAGAAATAAAATGGGATTTAAATTTAAACGACCTTAAATGGTATAATATTGGTTATTTAGCAATCCCTTTAATTACGTTTAATCAACAAAAAGAAACTTTAGAACAAACTTCTTTAGAAAATTTATTATTTAAGTTTGAATTAAATCCTTTTTTATAATTTACCAACATCTTTCATTTAAATAATCTATAATACTATTGGTATTTTCTTTTTGTTCTTTTAATTCATTTATTTGTGAATCAGTTATATAATAGCTTTTATCTTCAATATCTATTTCTTCCCAAAACCCATTTTTCAATTCAAACATCTTTAAATATTGGGAATTTATTCCCAGAACATCTATATTTATATCCTTTGAAATACCATATTTATTGTTAATTGTTAATATTTTCCGTTCATCATTGTATTCAAATATTTCTAATTTCTTTTCTTGTTTAGAAATATAATCTTTAAAAAGTTGGTCTATAATTCTTTTTTCTTTTTCATTTTGTATTATATTCGAATATAGAGAATCATAAAATTCTTCTATGTTATAATCATTTACAATGTCAAAATAAATTCCATCTTGAATTTTTTGTGGTGAGTTTAGACTACCAGTTAAACGGCCAATGGTAACACTACTTTCAGGACTATATATTTTGCCACCAGTTAAAAATCCACCTGTAGATAACCTGCTTATTTCAAGGGCCATATCATATATTTTTTTATTTTTTAAATCATCCCATTTTCTATCTTTTTCATCCCTATATAAAACATTTTTATACCAAATTTCTCCTTCTTTTTTAAACAATGTTCCGTAAAGATATCTTTCAAGAGCCTGAGGATTATGGTTATAATTATTTACAAAGATATAATAAATATCATTTTGAGAAAAGATTTTATTTAAAATACTTTTTACTTCTATTTTTTTACATTTGTTATAAATTATTTTTTCTTCTTGTACTTCCTTTAAATTGTTTAATTCTTTTTTTAATTCTATTATTGTTTCACTATTTATTTTTTCCCAGTTATTTTCTCTTTTGATGTAATATTCTAAATATTCATCTGTTATCTCTAATATGTCTATGCTTTCTTTCTTTGTAATTCCATATTTATTATCTAAAGTAAAAATTATCCTTCCATCTGTCAAGTAAGCTTCTCCAAGATTATTTTCTGAATCTAGTTTATAAAATTCTTCAAAATTTTTCTTTCTTTCTTCTGTTTTTTCTTTATTTTGAGTTATATAGTTTTCTAAAATTTGTCTAAAATCTTCAGTATTATCCTTTCCTTTTTCAAAAGATCCTTTTCTTGCATAAACTACACCATAATTAAGATCATTTAGAATAAGATTATTATCTTTAGTTAAAGGACCTATCTTTACAGGATTTGAACTTGAAAAAGTAAAAGTCCCCCCAGATTTTCTAGAAATACTAACCAAATATGCAGGTCCCCAATTATCAAATAATTGAACTTCAATTATTTTAAAATCTTTAGTATCTCCTTTAATATACCATTTATCTCCTAAGTTTTTATATAATACTCCTCCTTTTCTTTGGTCTACATAAACATAATAAATTGGTTCAACATTTAAAATTTGATTTAATACTTCTTTTGATGTTTCTACTTCTCTAAATAGTTTTAATTTTTGGATTAATAAATTATATTTTGAAATAGATTCTTCTAAAATTTGTATTTCTCTAAATTGTTTTTCCTTTAAATTATTAAAATATTCTAATTCTTTTTCTTTAAAATAACAATTTTCTATTCTTAAATAATAATTATTTTTTAAAACATTGCAAAGTATTTTATCTTCTCCTTTATATGTATTACATGCTAAGGGATACTCCTCTCGATCAAAAGTTATTTTTCCTTCGGAATTAATTATTCCAATAGGTATATCTTTATAGATACTATAGCTTATTTTTCCTTTAGAATCCAAATGAAATAATCC
>JAEWUG010000035.1 GCA_023397215.1 Nanobdellota archaeon
TCAAAGATAAGTTTAAAGTCAAGTTTATATCATTTAGATTAATAATATTATTTTCAGAATTATTTAATAATAGATTTTTATTTTTATAAACAGATAAAAAAAACCTAATATGACTAGTTCTATTACCATGACTTGTTAAATTTAAGTCAAAAGTATATAATTGAGGTTTTAATTCACTAATATTTTCACAAATGATAAAATTATCAATAGATATTTCACAATCAAAAATTTCAGGTTTTGAAACATTTAATTTATCTACAATTCCAAAGACCATAATATCGTTTATCAAAACAGAAGAATTAAAAGAATAATTAAAATGATCAACTAAAGAAAACTCAGGTTCTAAATTAAACCTATTCATTTCTAAGTCATTAAAATCAAACATTAAAGAAAAATCATAAGTTACATTGTTTGAAGAATTATTACTATCAATACAAGATAATTCAAACTCATGAGGTATATTATATAATACTTTTTCAAAAAAGTTCCCAATGTCTATTGTATTAATATCTTGTTGATCATAACCACTTAATAAAAAGAAATCTTTTAATTCAGTTTGATGAGACAGATTGGAGATTAAATTATTCATTATACTAGACCTAATTAAATCATTATCTAAAAAATTAAATATGTCTAAAGAACCATTTAAAGTATTAGGTTGAAAAGAATAAATAACACTTGAATCAATTGTTTCGTTGAATAAATTAAGATATAATGAATCAATCATTGCTTCAAAATTTGAATCTCTTAAACTACAATTAGAAAAATTATTAGTAGTATACCTTAATATAACACTAGAATTAGAACTTAAAATCACATCTCCGCTCTCAAAACTTGAATTTGAAATAATTATTTGAAAATTAGAATCATTCTCTTCAAA
The DNA here is from genome assembly GCA_023397215.1 of Nanobdellota archaeon. Lineage (GTDB taxonomy): Archaea > Nanobdellota > Nanobdellia > Pacearchaeales > GW2011-AR1 > JAGVXH01. Next base: position 881 of record JAEWUG010000035.1, read on the forward strand.
AGAGTTAATAGAAAAACCAGTATAATTAATTCCAATTATTAAGAAAACTAAAAATAAAGCAACAAAAGATAAAGTTATCACATCATTTTTTCTCATAAGAATAAATACTAAAAATAGTATATAAACATTATTATTTTACTTTTTCCTATTTAATAAATTAACTTTTTTTCTAATTAAAAAAAAGGTTATTAATAACAATATTAAAATAAAAACAAAAAATACTAATGAATAAATATTAAACGAACCTTGTTCTTCTAAATTTGAAAAAACTAAACCTTGGAAGTTAAAATCAAGAAAAAGTAAAGAACTAACTAATAATAGAACTAAAAAAACCATACTTAAATCCAAATATCTATCATGATTCATAATAATAAGAGTAAAATAGAATATTTAAATTTACTCAATATATAATCCTGGCATCATTGGTTTTGCTTTTTTTGCCATATCCTTAGGGTCATATTTATCAGCATCTTTTACAGAATAAATTTTAACATCACAACCAATTTTTTCTTTAAAGAATTCTATATTTAATTTATCAACTTCAAATGGTAAAACATACAAATAAACACAATTAATTTTTTGAGATTCTTTTAATTTAAAAATAATCCTAGAAATATTCCCAAAAATCTTCTCATTTAAATCTATTTTCTTACCCTCATCAACTTGATTAAAATTAAAATTTGGCCAAATTGAATTAGATATAAAATCATTATGACCTAATTTCTCCCAAAGTTCTTCAGTTAAATGAGGACAAAAAGGGTTTAATAATTTCAAATAACCTTCTAAAACTTCTTTTGATAATATTTGTTTATTATTCATTTCATTAAAAAATTCTCTTAATTCAATAATTGCTTTTCTATATTCTAAATTTTCTAAATAATTAGTACAATCTTTAATTAATTTATTAAATTTAATATTAAGAGAAGAATCTTGATTCCCAATTTTAACAGAATTATAAAAATTAAAAAGTTTGTTAATAAATCTCATACTACCAAGTATACCTTTTTCACTCCAATCAATATTTTTATCAGGAGAAGCTAAACTACATAAAAAAAATCTAGCAGTATCAATTCCATAAATATCTGAAACAACTTCAGGCAAAATACCATTCCCTTTACTTTTACTCATTCTTTGACCATCTTCTCCATGAAGCATACCTTGATGAAATAATCTTTTTGCAGGTTCATCAAAATTCAATAAACCTAAATCTCTTAAAAATTTAGTATAAAACCTAAAATAGATTAAATGCATACAAGCATGTTCTGCTCCACCTATATACAAATCAATAGGACACCAATAATTTACTTTACTTTTATCAAAAATATTTTTTTCATTATTAGAATCACAATATCTTAAAAAATACCAACTCGAATTTACAAAAGTATCCATTGTATCTGTTTCTCTTCTAGCAATCCCTCCACACATTGGGCAAGTTGTATTAATCCAATTTTCATTTGTTTTAAGAGGATTTCCATCACCAAACTTAACATCATAAGGTAATTCAATAGGTAAATCTTCTTCTTTAACACCAACAACACCACATTTATTACAATAGACTACAGGAATAGGAGTTCCCCAATATCTTTGTCTACTAATACCCCAATCTCTTAATCTAAAGTTAATTTTTTTCTTAATCAATTTATCTTTAGATAATTCTTCAAAAATCTTTTCAACTGCTTCTTCACTTGTAAGTCCGCTATAAACACTAGAATTAATTAAACGACCTTTTTCAGTTAAAATTTCTTCATCTTGATTATTATAAATTCTTAATAAAGGATCTTTTGGAACAATTACAGGTAAAATTTCTAATTCATATTTTTTTGCGAAATCATAATCCCTTTTATCATGAGCAGGAACAGCCATAATCATACCACTACCATAATCAGCAACAACAAAATTACCTGCATAAATTGGAACTTTTTTCTTATTAATTGGATTAATAGCATAACTACCAGTAAAAACACCTTGTTTATCCATATCAGCCAAATCTTTTTCAGAAACAGAACCAAGTTTATTTACAAAATCTTTAACTTTATCTTTTTGCTCTTCGCTAACTAAATCCATTAATTTTGTATGTTGAGCAGAAACAACCATAAAACTAACACCAAAGATAGTATCTAATCTAGTTGTAAAAATAGGCCATTTTTTCCCATTTATTTCAAATAATATTTCATGACCAAAACTTTTACCAATCCAATTTTTTTGCATAGCTTTTGTTTTCTCAGGCCAATCCAAATCATCTATTTTCTCATATAATTCATCAGCATAATCAGTTATTTTCAAGAACCATTGTTTTAAGTATTTAATCTCAACTTTAGTATCATCATGTCTCCAACAATGACCATTTTCAACTTGTTCATTTGCTAAAACAGTATTACATTTTGGACACCAGTTTACACTAGACTCTTTTTGATAAGCAAGCCCTCTTTCCAACATCTTTAAGAAAATCCACTGGTCCCATTTATAATAATTAGGATTAGCACTTGACAAAACTCTACTCCAATCATAACTAATTCCCAACTGTTTTTGTTGTTTAATATAATTTTTAACAGATTTATCAGTATAATCTTTTGGATGTTCTCCTACTTGAATTGCAGCATTTTCAGCAGGCAAACCCAGCGCATCATAACCCATTGGGTGTAAAACATTAAATCCTTGCATTAACTTAAATCTAGCAAAAACATCACCAATAGTATAATTCCAAGCATGGCCCATATGTAAACCACTAGCAGAAGGATAAGGAAACATCTCTAATAAATAAAATTTTTCTTTTTTATTATTTTCATTAACTTCAAAAATTTTTTCTTTTGCCCACTTATCTTGCCATTTTTTCTCAATTAATTTAAAATCTAACTCTTTCATATAAAATTACAAAAAACAGAATTTAAATAATTTAGTATAATAAATAAGTTTAAAAAAACAGAATTAAAATAAGAATCTATGAATCAAATTTTAAATGAATTAAAGGAGCATGCACCATTTACAGCAATTGCGACTATTTTAGCTATAATTACTACAATTATATTAAGTCAATTCATCAATTATAACTCATCAGAAAATATTTTTGATTCATTACATTTAACTCACATATTATTTTCAGCATTTGCAACAACAACTGTTTTTTATCATAATAAAAAATCAATTAAATCTGCAATAATAATAGGAATTACAGGTTCTATAATAATAGGCTCTCTCAGCGATGTATTTTTTCCAGCATTAGGAGCTTTAATTTTTGGAATAAAAACCCATTTACATCTTCCTTTAATTGAAAAACCTATTTTAGTATTATTATCTTCTCTAATTGGAGTAAACTTAGGTATACTCATTAAAAAAACAAAATTACCTCATACATTTCATGTATTTATCTCAATTTTTGCAAGTTTATTCTATTTAATTAGCTTTAGTAATATTAATACTTTTATTGATTATCTAATCTCAATATTAATTGTTTTCTTTTCAGTTTTAATACCATGTTGTTTAAGCGATATAATCTATCCAAATTTATTTACAAAAAGAATTAATTAGGACATTTAATGTAAAATAATTTACCTTTAGGAGCATCAACATAACAACGAACTATTTTTTCTTCTTCAAAAGTTTTCCCTTCATAAATATAATAATTAGAATTATTCTTTCTAAAAACTTCTAAATCATCATAATCATCTAAATCAATATAAATAACATTATCATTTGAATAAATAACTTCTTCTACAGAATTAATATCATTACCATTTACAATTACATTTTCAAAATCATCCCCAGAATACATATTATAATATGCAGACACACTTGTAACTAATAAAAATAATATTAATAAAAAGGAATGTGTTTTTTTCATAAATAAAATAAAGCCTTTTAGTTTTTAAATGTTACTATATAATAGTAACTTATCCAAATAATTTATTCCAGAAAAGACCTAAAAAAAGTGCTCCACCTAAAACAAAAATTCCAATAACTATCATCAGGATAATATAAAACTTCTTTTGTTTATTGTCTTTAAAATCAAACAACTTTTTTTTATTTTCTTTTTTATTAGAATTCTCTTGAATTTTATTCTCTTGGGAAGAATCAAAACTTGGTATCTTACCATCATAATAAGCTCTTTGAGCAACTTTTAATAAAAATTGTGCATCATAACCCGCATTAACAAATGTTTGCATTGCATCTTGTAAACTTTCTCCTCTTTCAACAGCATTAATTAATCCACCAATAATTTCTTCAGCTTCACTGCTTCTTAAATTAGAAACACCTTCATCATCATTCATAATCTTAAAACACCCCCATTTTCCATTAAATGTGCGTTTTTTCCCTCCTTATAACCCATTTCTTTTAATAAACTAATCATAGGACCTGTTTTATCAAAACCACCATGAGAAGGAATAACATGTTTTGGTCTAACAATATTTAAAATATCTCTTAAATCTTCTCTTCCAGCATGACCTGAAACATGAACATCTCTAAAAATTCGAGGTTTATTCTTTTTTAATCTAGCTTCCATTTTCTTAAACTGCTCTTGATTAATGGGTGTAGGAATAACACTAGAAGAAAAAATAATATTATCTCCTTGATTTATTCTAAAAGGTAAATCATGTCTACTAAATCTCTCTAAAATAGAACCTGGTTCTCCTTGATGACCTGTACAAACAACCATGTATTTATCTCTATTTTTATTTACTTTATTCAAAGTCTTTTCTACTTGTTTACGATATTTTGAAATTTTAATATCTTGCAAAAAAGGGGCAATCTTAGAATTAATAGCAGCCTTAGAATATTTATCCATACTCCTACCTAAAAGAACTATTTCTCGATCAATTTTTTTACTAAATTCCACAATACTCTTAAGCCTAGCAATATGAGAAGAAAATGTTGTAACAACCATACCATTTTTTTGATTTTGAATTGTTAATAAAACTTCTTCAAGTAATGATCTTGCAATCTTTTCACTAGGAGTTTTTCTTTCAGTCCCAGAATATAATGAATCTACAATAAAACATAAAACACCCTCATCTGCAATTTCTCTTAAAACTTTATAATTAGGTTTTAATCCTAAAACAGGAGTATCATCCATTTTAAAGTCATTAGCATATAATATTACACCTTTTTCAGTATGAATTGCAATCATAACAGTTTGAGGAGTAGAATGAGTAATATTAATAAAATCAATTTTATATTTTTTATTTTTACCTTGCACATAAAAAGAAGTATTAGGATTTATAGAATAAACTTTATTTTTTAAGATTAATTTATTATCATCTAATAGACTCTTCAAAACATTAATTGTAAAAGGAGTTCCATAAATTGGAGCATTATATTTATCAGACATAAAAGGAATTGCACCAACATGATCTAAATGAGCATGACCAATAAATTGAGCTCTTACTTTATTACGAATATTTGAAATAACAGAATCATCTGGAATTGCTCCATTTTTTACTAAAATTTTTTCAGTCATAACTTTTTCTTTTTCTTGCATAGAAACAATAGAAGGTAAAAAAAAACCCTCATCAAAAATAAATGCATCGTCTTCTAATTCTACAACAACCATATTTTTTCCAACTTCAGAAAAACCACCAACAGTATGTACTTTCACCATCTTTAACTTAATTAAAATAAAAAATGAGAAGTATTTAAATTATTCGTAAAATAAAATTATAAAACACAAACCTTATAATTAAATAATACTAAAAAAAGATATGAATAATAAAAATAAATTCATTATTATAATTTTTTTAATTTTTATAATCTTATTTTTAACACAATTAAATTTTTCTCAAGCAATTAATTCTAAAGAAGAAAAAGTTACAACAGAAATTCTAGAAAAATTTGAAAAAGGTGAAGAAAAAATAAGAGTAATTGTTAATTTAAATGACAAAATTATTGAAAAAAAGTTCTTTGGATTAATGTCTTCAGAAAAACAAGTGAATAGGGAAGATTTAATTCAAGAAACAAAAATCCAAGAAAAAGTAAAACACAATTTTATTTACAGTAATTCTTTTTCAGCAGAATTAACACAAAAAGAAATAAATCTTTTAATTGAAAAAGATGAAATACAAGGAATTTATATTGAACCTATATTCAAAACATTTTTACAAGATTCAGTAAATATAATAAATGCTTCTTCAACTTGGCCAATACAAATAGAAAACATTAATTTAACCGGTAAAGACCAAACAATTTGTATAATAGATACAGGAGTGAATTATAATCATCCAGATTTAGGTGATGGTTGTTATGGAAATAATGATCCAAATTCAAATTGTAAAGTAATTGGAGGATGGGATTTTTGTGCAGATGATACAATTTGTAATACTCAAGATTCAGATCCAATGGACATGGACATAGAAGGACATGGAACACATGTAGCAGGTATAGCTGCAGCAAATGGAACAATAAAAGGAGTAGCACCAGATGCAAAAATAATTATGATAAAAGCAGCAAATTCTTCTGGAGATTTTAACCCAGGTAGTTTAGACGATGCTATTAATTGGTGTATTAATAATGCAACAAGATTTAATATTTCTGTAATCAGTATGAGTCTTGGAGGAGGATTTTATAATAATTATTGTAACCCTCTTGGATTAGAAGGAATTACTAATGCAATAAATACTGCAATAAATCAAAATATTAGTGTTATTGTTGCAACAGGAAACAAATATAATTTAACACATATTGCTTATCCTGCATGTATTCAAAAAACAATTAAAGTTGGAAGCACAATAAAAAACCCTGAATCAATTTCAGATTTTTCAAATCGTTGGGCATTAGACATGATTAATGCACCTGGAACATGGATTAATTCTACATTAATCAATGGTGGATATGGAACTAAACAAGGAACATCAATGGCTACACCACATATAGCCGGAGCAGTTGCAATAATAAATCAATATTTTAAAAGTCAAGGAATAACAAAAACTCCAACAGAGATTAATAACATTTTAATAAATACAGGTAAAATAATTTATGACTCTCTCTCAGAAAGAAATTATACACGAATTGATTTATTTTCAGCAATAGATGAAACCTCCCCACAAATAGAATTTACAATACCAACAGAAGAAAATAATACTTTTTTTAAAAGAAATTGGATTTTTGTAAATACAAGTTTAACAGAAGACAATTTTAAGAATATAACATTTAATCTTTACAATCAAACAAGTAAAATTAATTCAACAAATTATAATGAAAAAGTCTTATCAATAAATTGGACAAACTTAGAAGACGGAATTTATTATTACAATGTAACAGCTTATGATAATGCAAATAATTTAAATTTTACACAAACAAGGAAAATAACAATAGATAATAATGCTCCAATAATAGAACTAATTTTTCCTGAAAATCAAAAAATAACAAATAATTTTGAAATAAATTTCATTGGGAATTTTAGTGATTTAAATTTAAAAAATTCAACATTATATATTTGGAATTCAACAAATGAATTAATTAATCAGACAACAAAAGAAATAACAGGTCAAGAGAATCAAACAAATATTTTAGTTAATTTAACAAATACAAGTTATAATACTTATTTTTGGAATTATTATACATGTGATAATCTTAATAATTGTGCATTTAATGTGAATAATAATACTCTAATTATCTCAGAAATAAATATAGTATTAATAAGTCCAGAAGATAATAATTACACAAGATTAGAAGATATTACTTTTATTTGCAATTCAACATCCTATGGAACTAATTTAAAGAATATAACTTTCAATATTTGGAATAAAACTACAAATACATCAATTAATGAAACTACAATAAATTTAGAAGGATTAGAATTAAATGAATCTCAACAAACATTCAATAATAAATTGTTAAATGATGGAGAATATCTTTGGGGATGTATTACCTATAATGAAGGAGGATATTTTAACTCAAAAAATTATTCTATAAGTCGTTATAACACAGCACCAAATTTACAAATAAGTTCTAATGAGGTTACACAAAATAGCGTAATAATAAAGTTAAATTCTACAAGAGAAATAAATTATACTTTAGAAGGATCAGGAAATTCAATTACAAACTCAACATTTAGGAAGAATCATTCTATTATAATATCAGGCTTAACACCTAGTACAACTTACTATTTTAACACAACATATTGTGATATCTTAAACAATTGTAATAAAATAGAAAATAATAATTTTACAACACTAGAAGAATCAAGTGAACCCGATGATAATCCACCATCTTCTGGGGGTAGTAGTGGAAGTTCAACTAGCACAACTTCTACACCAATATTAAGCGAACCAAAGATTAATTATGGAACTATAGAAAATCCAATTAATTCTACTCAATTAATTAAAGGATATACTACTACAATTAAAGAGAATATTTCAGTTTACTTTCAAAATAGTTTAAATCAAAAACATTTAATCAGATTAAATCAAAAAAATAATTTAAGTGTAATTTTTACAATTCAAAGTGAACCAATATTAGTAGAAGTAAAATTAAATGAAACAAAATTTATTAGTCTAAACTCACCCTATTTTTATGATTTACAAATAAAATTAATACAAATTAATCCTGAGATTAAAATAGATATAAAAGAAATTTATTTCCCAACAAATTATATTGAAACACCAAATACAAATAATTCAGTTTATTTAGAAGATTTAAAAAATAATGAAGAAGAAAAACAAGAAACATTAAAAGTAATAATTTTTTCAACAATAACAATAATCTTTTTAATAATAATAATACTCTTAATTAAAAGTTTAATTTCTAAAAATGAAGAATAAACAATTAAAATTAAAACCTTCAGCAAGAGATAAAAGAAGATATTTATTAATAAATGAAAAATCAAATGAAAGAATTGAAGAGGTTTTATTAAAATATTTAGGTATTTTGGGTTTTGCAAAAGCATCATATTTACAAGTAAAGAATAATAAAATAAAAGATAAAATAATTGGTTCTTGCCTTAGAAAAGAATTAATAAATATAAAAACAGCTCTAACTCTAGAAGGTATTAAAGTAGAAAAAGTATCAGAAACAATAAAGAGGATATATGAATAGTATAAAAAGCAAAACCTTTTAAATCAAAAAAATAACAATTAATTATGGCATTTAAAATTAATGTATCTCATAAAGGAAAAACATATAAAGTTGAAACTGAAAACGAAGATTTAGTAGGTTTAAGTATAGAAGAAGAAATTAAAGGAGAATTAATTTCATCAGAATTAAAAGATTATATTTTAAGAATAACAGGAACATCAGACAAAGCAGGATTATGTGGATTACCTAATATTCTCGGACCAAGATTACATAAAGTTTTATTAAGTTACGAAAGAGGAATGCATAAAAGACCAAAAAAAGAAGGTAAAAAACAAAGAACAAACAAAAATCCAAAAGGCTTAAGACTTAGAAAAACAGTGAGAGGAAAAGAAATTTCTTTAGATACAGTTCAAATTAATACAAAAGTCTTAAAAGAAGGTTCTAAAAAATTCGAAGAATTAATAACACCTAAACAAGAAGAATAAACTCAAATAAACTTTTAAACTCTTTTTTATATTCTTTAATTATGGAACAAATAGATATCTCTAAAATAAAAACAATAAATATTGGAATAGTAGGTCACATTGATCATGGAAAAACAACCCTATTACAACAATTATCAGGAAAATGGGCAGATACACATTCTGAAGAATTAAAAAGAGGAATTACAATTAAGTTAGGTTATGCAGATGCATTAATTCGAGAAGAAAATAATAAATTAACTATTGATAAAAATAGTCAAGGTAAACCAAAAAGATATATTACTTTTATTGATGCACCAGGTCATGAAATGTTAATGGCAACAATGCTTTTAGGTGCTTCAATTATAGATGCTGCAATATTAGTTGTTGCTGCAAATGAAGGAATAAAACCACAAACACAAGAACATTTAACAGCATTAGAAGCAAAAAATATTAAAAATATAATTATAGCCCAAAATAAAATTGACTTAGTTACAAAAGAACAAGCACAAGAAAATTACAAAAAAATAAAAGAATTTCTAAAAGGTACTATTGCTGAAAATGCTCCAATAATTCCAATTTGTGCTCAACAAGGAATAAATTTAGAAGCTATTTTTGAAGAATTATGTAAATTAGAAATACCTAAATTCAATAAAGAAGATAAACCTATATTCTACATCGCAAGAAGTTTTGATATTAATAAACCAGGAACACCAGTTGAACAATTGCATGGAGGTATATTCGGTGGAGTATTAAAACAAGGTTCATTAAAAGTTGGAGATACAATTGAAATTAAACCAGGTTATAGTTATAAAAAACATAATGAATTAAAATATAAAACAATTTATTCTAAGATAATTTCATTACATAAAGGAAACTATAATTTAAACCAAGTATTTCCTGGTGGAAGTATAGCCATTGAAACTGAGTTAGATCCAACATTAACTAAAGCAGATTCTTTATCTGGAGCAGTAATTTCAACTAAAAATAATCTACCAGAAATTATAGATAAAATAAAAATAGATTATAAATTATTTAAAAAAATACAACAAGATTCAAAAATAGAAGAAATTCAAGATTTAAAAATAAGTGAAATGTTAATGTTAAGTGCAAATACTTCAATTACAGTAGGCAAAATAATAAAAAAGAATAATAATGAAATTGAATTAGAATTAAAAATACCAATTGTACCATTAAAAAACGAACCAATAGGAATTGCAAGAAATATCAATGGTCATTGGAGACTAATTGGCTATGGAAATTTAAGATAATTTTATAATAATTTTTTTTGTTCATCTTCAAAACTTATTTCATCTTCTTCAACAGGAACTCTTACTAAATCACTCACATAGTCGCTATCATTTAAATTAATTAATTTCACTCCTTGAGTTGCTCTACCAATAATTCTAATATTTTTTAATGACATTCGAATAACAATACCTTTGTGAGTTGTAACAATAATAGTATCATTTTCTGTAACACAAGTAGAACTGATTACATTACCTGTTTTTTCACTTAATTTCATATTTATAACTCCCTTACAAGCTCTTCCAGTTAATCTATAATCTTCAATAGGACTTCTTTTTCCATAACCTTTTTTAGTAATTGTTAAAATAGAATAATCTTCTTTTTGTTCTAATGGTAAAACATCTAAACTCACGACAAAATCTCCTTTATTTAATTTAATACCTGTCACACCATAACTTGCTCTTCCCATTAAACGAACTTCATTACTATTAAATCTAATAGCTTGACCATTACTAGTTACAAGTAAGACTTCTTGATTTGCTTTAATATATCTAACATCAATTAAAATATCATTTGATTCTAAAACTTTAATTGCTTTAATTCCACCCTTTCTTGGAGAACTAAATGCAGACAATTCAATTCTTTTAACAATACCTTTTTTTGTTGCCATAATTAAATAATCTTTAAAATTTTTAACAGAAATAATTCTAGTTACTTGTTCATCCTTTAAATCTAATAAATTAATTATTGCTTTTCCTTTAGCATTCTTTGAATTTTCTGGAATTTCGTATGCTTTTATCCAATGAACTTTTCCTTTATTAGTAAAACATAACAAATAATCATGTGTTGAACAAGTCAATAACTCTTTAACAAAATCATCTTCAGTAAGACCACTTCCAATTACTCCTTTTCCACCTCTTTTTTGTTCTTTATATTCACTAACATCAATTCTTTTAATATAACCTTTCTCAGTAACTGTTACAATTACATCTTTTTTATCAACTAAATCTTCCTCTTCAAAGTCACTAATTTCACCAACAATTTTTGTTTTTCGCTTATCTCCATATTTTTCTTTTAACTCATTTAAGTCTTCTTTAATTAAATTTAATATTTCTTTTTCATCATTTAATATTTTCTTTAATTTTTCAATTAATTTAATTAAATTAGATTCTTCGTCTTTAATTTTATCATATTCTAGAGATGTTAATTGACTCAATTTCATTTCAAGAATTGCATCAACTTGTTTAACAGTTAAACTATATCTTTTTATTAATCCCTCTTGAGCTTCACTTTTAGATTTAGATGCTCTAATTAATTTTATAACTTCATCAATATTTGATTGTGCTACTAAAAGCCCTTCAACAATATGTAATCTATTTTCAGCCTTATCTAAATCAAATTCTTTAGTCTTTCTAATTACTTTTTGTCTATGAGAAACATAAACTTGAATAATTCTCCTTAAACTTAATAGTTCAGGTTTTCTATCAACTAAAGCCAACATATTAACATTAAAACTTGTTCTCAGATTAGTATACTTATAAAGTCTATTTATTGTAAACTTTGGATTTGAATTTTTTCTTAATTCAATTACAACTCTAACTTTACCTTTACTAGATTCATCTCTTATATCACTTATATCAGGCAATTTTTTATCTTTGACTAAATTTGCAATTTGTTCAACTAACTGTGCTTTATTCACCTGATAAGGAATTTCACTAATAATTATTTTTAATTTTTTAGTTTTCTTTTCTTCTTCAATTTCAACTTTTCCTTCTACAATTAATTTTCCTTTTCCAGTTTCATAAACTTGCTTCAGTTCACCACTAATTACTCCACCAGTAGGAAAATCAGGAGCTTTTATTTGTTTAATTAATTCACTGTCTTCACAATTAGGATTTTCAATATATGTTAAAATAGAATCACAAACATTATTCAAATTATGAGGAGGCAAATTTGTAGCCATACCAACAGCAATACCACTTCCACCATTTAATAAAAGATTTGGTAATTTACCTGGGAGAACAATGGGTTCATCCATTGTATTATCATAATTTTTCATCATAGGTACTATACCTTCTTTATCAATATCTAATAATAATTCATCACTTATTTTTTGCATTTTAGCTTCAGTATACCTTGAAGCAGCAGCACTATCTCCATCCATAGAACCAAAATTACCTTGACCTAAAACCAAAGGATATCTCATTGAAAATGGTTGAGCCATTCTAACCATTGCATCATAAATTGCAGCATCACCATGTGGATGATACTTACCCATAGCATCACCTACAATTCTACCTGATTTTTTTGTTTGTTTATTATGGAATAAACCCATTTGATGCATAGACCATAAAATTCTTCTATGAACTGGTTTTAAACCATCTTCAGCACTTGGTAAAGCTCTAGCAACAATAACACTCATTGCATAATTAAGGTAAGCCTGTTTCATTTCAGGACTAATTTCACTATCAATCAATTCTTTTGCATTAATTTCTTTCTTTATTTTTTCTTTATTCCTTAAATATACAGAAGATTCGCACTCTGCTTTGTCTAAGTCTTTTATATTATTAACCCCTTCATCTTCAACAATTTCAGGACTATTATTTAAATTTGGATCACAAAATTCATCAATATTAATATCTTCTTCACTCATCTTTTTTTCTCCTTTTTATTTAAATTTTTTTTATCTTTAACAATTAACAAAGGAAAATCAACTCCATTATTTTTACATTTATTACACTCAATTCGTGGTATTAATCCAAAAAGATTCTTTAATTTAAAGACAAATTGTACATCAGTACTTTTACAATTTGGGCAAAATTTAACTTTTAATGGTTTTTCATTTTTACAATTACAATTATTAATAGAACATTCTTCTTCGCCACAACAATTAAATTTTAATTCTTTATTTTTTTTAACCATTTTACAAATCAACCTCTGCTGAATCAGCATTTTGTTCTATAAATCTTCTCCTTGGTGCAACAGAATCCCCCATCAATAATGAAAAAGTTTGATCAGCCAAAACAGCATCATTAATATTTATCTGTTTTAATCTTCTTGTTTTAGGATTCATAGTTGTATCCCACAATTGTTCATCATTCATTTCACCTAAACCTTTAAATCTACTAACCTCACCTTTACTACCTAATTCTTTTAATTTAACTTTCAATTCATCACTTGAATAAACATAATAATCTTTATTTCCTTTTTTGATCTTATAAAAAGGAGCAACTGCAACAAAAATATTTCCTGAATCAATCAATTGAGGAGTATACCTGAAAAAGAAAGTTAATAATAATGTTTTAATATGAGCCCCATCAACATCAGCATCTGTCATAATAATTATTTTACTATATCTTAATTTAGAAATATCAAATTGTTCACCTACACCAGTACCTAAAGCAGTAATAATATTTGAGATCATCTCACTACCTAAGGCTTTTGAAGGATTTGATTTTTCTACATTTAATATTTTTCCTCTTAGAGGTAATATTGCTTGATATTCTCTATCTCTTCCACTTTTAGCAGTACCCCCAGCAGAATCACCCTCTACAATATATAATTCAGTATTTTCTGTTTTTTTAGAAGAACAATCAGCAAGTTTTCCAGGAAGTCCTCCTCCTGTTAATTCATTTTTTCTCCGAACTAATTCTTTTGCTCTTCTAGCAGCTTCTCTTGCTTTCAATGCACTTAAACATTTAGTAATAATATTTTTTGCAACACTAGGATTTTCTTCAAAAAATTCATTTAATGCAGAAGAAGCAATAGAATCAACTAAACCTTTAACTTCTCCATTACCTAATTTTGTTTTTGTTTGACCTTCAAATTGTGGTTCTGAGAGTTTTAAAGAAATAACAGCAGTTATCCCTTCCCTAACATCATCACCTGATAATTTTTGTCCACTCTTTAATTGACCTTTCTTAGTCGCATAATCATTTATTACTCTTGTTAATGCACTTTTTAATCCAATAACATGAGTTCCACCTTCAACAGTATTAATTGTGTTTACAAATCCTTGAATATTCTCAATATAAGATTCAGTATACTGAACTGCAATTTCTACAACTGTTTTTCCTTCTTGTTTTTTAAAATAAATGGGTTTTTGGTGAAGAGGTTTTCTAGTTCTATTTAACCACTTAACAAATTCACTTAATCCACCTTCATAAATAAATTCAATTTTTTTAAAAGGTGTTGTTCTTTTATCCTTTAAAATTATTTTTAGACCTGCATTCAAAAAGCACATCTCTCTAAACCGAGTAATTAATGTTTGAAAATCAAAAAGAATATCTTGAAAAATAGTTTCATCAGGTAAAAAAGTTACCTTTGTTCCACTATCATCTCCATCATATTCACCAATAACTGTTACATCATTTATAGGTTTTCCAATTTCATAACTTTGAGTATAAATTTTACCTTCTTTTTTTACTTCAATAGTCATTTTCTTTGATAAAGCAGCTACAACAGAAATACCTACACCATGTAAACCACCACTAACAGCATAAGCTTTTCCATCAAATTTTCCACCAGCATGAAGTTTAGTTACTATAATTTCCATAGCAGATTTCTTGTAAACAGGATGTATATCAACAGGCATACCACGACCATTATCTTCAACACAAATAGAACCATCACTATTCAATGTAACTTCAATAGTATTACAGTATCCTATCATATGTTCATCTACAGCATTATCAACAACTTCCCAAACTAAATGATGCAAGCCATATTTATCTGTAGAACCAATATACATCCCAGGTCTTTTTCTAACAGCTTCTAAACCTTCTAGAACTTTGATACTTTCAGCAGAATATTGTTTATCAATCATCTTTGAATAGACCTCTTTTATACACACAAAAAACAAAGAAGGTTTATAAACATTTGTATTATTATATTAAGTTTTACCGTCGCTAAAGAGAAAAATAATCTCATACAAGAATTTAAAAGTAACAAACACTTTTACTTAAGTAATTAATATGAATAAAGAAAAAATTCCTGCAAAGTTCAAAGTAAATAATCAAGATTTCATAGTTGAAGAAATAACAAAAGATGAAAAAATTTGTAGTGTTAATTTAAATCCTTCTGACAAAATAGAAATTCCAGAAAAGCCTCTTGATTCAAAAAGAGAATTTTTATGGTGTGAATTCCAAAAACAAAACATAGACCAATTTAGAGCATTAAAAGAATTTTCTTCACAAATTAAAAAAGGACTACAAGCAATAGGCTTTGCAGGAACTAAAGATAAAAATGCAATAACCTGCCAACAAATATCTATTTTCAACCCAGATCTTGAATTAATAAAAAATTTTAAACATAATAACATTCAAATAAAAAATTTTCACTGGGAAAAAAGAAAAATAAAACTAGGTTATCTAAAAGGGAATCATTTTAAAATAACATTAAGAGCAATTGAAAAAAAAGATTCTATTCAAATAATTAGTACAATAAACAAAACAAAAAACTTTCCAAATTATTTTGGTCCACAAAGATTTGGGAGTGTAAGACAAAATAATCCTCAAATAGGAAAATTAATTATAAAAAGAAAATTTAAAGAAGCAATTAATACAATATTAACACAACAAAGTCAAAATGAAAGAACTGAAGTTAATGAAGCAAGAAAAAGATTATCTTTTGAAAAAGACTATAAAAATGCATTAACTTATTTCCCAGAATA
Source organism: Nanobdellota archaeon (assembly GCA_023397215.1). Lineage (GTDB taxonomy): Archaea > Nanobdellota > Nanobdellia > Pacearchaeales > GW2011-AR1 > JAGVXH01. Next base: position 17,264 of record JAEWUG010000035.1, read on the forward strand.
CTTAAAATTTGAAAGACAAATATTAAACTATTTATCTCAACATCCAAATGATTATACTGGAGCAATTAATAAAATTGAAAGAAAACAATTTTTAATGTACATACATTCTTTACAAAGTTTATTATTCAATCAAATTTTAGAAAGTGCTCTCTTAGAAAAAATAGACTTTAATATAAAAGGACAACAAAAAATACCATTATTTGGTTATAAATCAAATATTGATTCTGGAAAATTAGGAGAAATAGAAGAAGAAATTTTAAATCAAAATAATATTCAACTACAAGATTTTAATATCCAAGAAATACCTTACTTAAGAGTTAGAGGTGATTTAAGAAACGCATTAATTTCAGTTGAAGATATAATTGCAGATTCAGAAGATGACGAATTATTCCCAGAATCAAAAAAGGTAATATTAGAATTTTCCTTACCTAGTGGAGTTTATGCAACAACATTTCTAAACATATTTTTTGAGTTAATTGAAGAAAAAAGACAATCATAAAACTTATAAATTACTTAAACTCATTTTAATTATCCTCCTGTAGCTCAACGGTAGAGCACGCGGCTGTAGAATAATGTGGACATGGCACTATTTTGTGCATAAGAATGAAACAAAAATTAGCCCGTAACAAGGAAGGTTTTGTAAATGCAGAACCCGCGGTGTTCCCAGTTCGATTCTGGGCAGGGGGATTTAAAATAAACTTCTTTTACATAATTGTTCTATTTTATTTTTGAAAATTCTTGCTTCTTTTTCACCTATTGCAATTATTTCATTTTTCTTTGCAAAGTCTGCAGTAGTTATATTTTTTAGATTTGGTGATAAATAAACATCAGAGTTTTCTTTGGCATATTGTATATTACTTGGATTACTCTGTAAAATAAGCATTGACTTTAACAATACCCTTGTAAGAGAAGGTAATTCTTTTTCTTTAATTAAATTAGGATTTTTTAAAAAATCAGCATCAGGTAAATATATATTTGATACATTTGATGTTATAATAATATCACATTTATCTTTTATTAAACTTAAAGGAATATTATTTGTTAAACCTCCATCAACAAGAATATAATCATTAACATTAATTGGATTAAAAATTCCAGGAATAGACATACTTGCTCTAACAGCAATAGCAATACTTCCTTCTGAAAAAATTAATTCTTTTCCTGTTTCTACATCTACGGCATTAACAAACAAAGGAATTTTTGTTTCATCAAAGTTTTTATTTTGATAAATTTCTTCAAACAACTTTAAAATTTTATCTCCTTTAATTAAACCTTTTTTAGGAATAGTAGGATCTAAATATTTGTAAAGTTTTAATTCATCAGCTTTTTTCTCAATTTCAGAAGCACTCATACCTAAAGCATAAGCTGCACCAATAATTGCACCCATACTTGTCCCAGCAATATAATCAGGTTTAATTTTTAATTCATCTAAAACTTTCAAAATACCTATATGGGCATAACCTCTTGCTCCTCCCCCACTTAATACTAAACCTAATTTCTTTTTTTTAAAAAACATTTTATCTTTATTTTTATTTAACTAATTTTATCTCCACTAAACCTTGATTGTTCTCCAGGGATTACTCCTCCTAATTCCATTGGTAAAGTTGTAAAACCAGCACCATAGATTGAATGATGCATTTGTGGATTTATTGCACCTTGACCTCCAAAATATCCTCCTTGAAGTCCTTGAGTTTGACCCCAATATGAATCTGACTTAAGTCCATAAATAGGAGAACCTAAAGCACTTAAACTTAAAGGATAAGGAGAACTTTTAAATTCTTTTACAAAATTACCTGCTTCAATAATTTTCCTCATATCTTTATATTGTCCATTTTTTTCTAATTCTTCTAAAAGTTGTTTAAATGGTACATTTCCCATTCCCGGAGGCAAATGAGTATCAGCATAACCAAAATTATCTGTTAAATGAATATGCTTTACATAATCTTTAACTTTTTGAGTTTCTTTAACTAAATC
>JAEWUG010000010.1 GCA_023397215.1 Nanobdellota archaeon
CAATGTAACACCATATGGAATTTGATTAAAACTAGTTATCATTTTAATTCCTCGCTTAAAACACTACCATGTGTTGCAGAATTAATTTTATCATAAAAATCCATAATTAAACCACTTGGAACTTCAACAATACATTCTAAATCTCCATTATTTAACCAAGTTTCTTTACTAATATATTCTTTTAAATATCCATATGCTTTACCAATATGCATTGATGAAACTCTTAATTTTACTTTTTTTCTTTCAACTTTAATTGGTAAAACTTTATTTAATTGTTCTAAAATTTCATTAATTTGAATCTCAATAGGTTTATTTTTAATATTTACATGAGCTTCATTTAAAGCATTCATAATTCTATCAGGTGTATAAGGTCTTCCTTCTAAACTAATTGCATTTTTAACTAAAAAATCAACAACTTGTTTATATTTTTGATTTTGTTCTTCTTTTAAAAAATCAGTTGTTTTAACAACTTCACCATTCTTAATTATTTTTTCACAAATTTCAAAAAAATCAGAACTATCAAAATATTTTTCTAAATCTTCTTTAGAAGCATGTTCCCCACTCTTTAAATTATAAAAAACATCATTTGTTAAAACAGCTTGATTAATATTACCTTCACCTTTTCTTAATTTTAATGCTTCTTCTAAATCCACTAAAATCTCAAAATGTTTTCCTTCTCTTTTAATTCTAGCAGTTGTTTCTACCATAAATTGTTAAATTAAATAGAGTTTATTAATCTTATTATAAAATTAAAATTCATTTCCTTTAAATCTCTTAAATGAAGAATCTTTTTCTACTACTCCAATATCAAATCTTTTTTTATCAAATTCTTCACCTTGAACTTCTTTAAAAATTTCTAAAATAAGTTTAATTGCATCCTTAAAACTTAAATTTTCCTTATATTTTTGTCTTAATTTTTCTTTTATTTTAATATCATTCTCTCCAATAGCATTTGCTTTATATTGTAAATAATTACCTGTAACATCTGTTGTATAAAGAGATAATTCTCCATTTATGCCTGCAAACATCATTGAAACACCATATGGTCTCGCACCCCCATAATGAGTAAATTGTTGTTTAATATCAGCAATTTCTTTTACTAAAGATTCTGGATTTATTGGAGAATCATATGTTACTCTATGTTGCTGTGCAATTATTCTTGCTTTGTCAATTAAAACTCTTGCATCACTACTAATTCCTGCACTAACACAAATAATATGATCATCTATTTCATTAATCTTATTTGCAGATTCTTCAACAACTAAAATATCTCTTTGTCTTCTATCACTAACAATAACTACACCATCTTTACAAACAAAACCAACAGAAGAACTACCAAGTCTAATTGTTTTTTCTGCATATTCTACTTGCAAAATATGACCATCTGGAGCAAACATAGTAGCTGCTCTGTCATAACCCATTTGTTGATGTTGTATTTCTTCCATAATATTATAAAAATAATTTAATTATATAAGTTTATTGTTTAGTCTTTTTTCTCTAAGGTAATTTCAATAGTAGAGACATTTATTCTTTTTCCGTTTTTAGTCTCAAAATCTTCTGAATCTATTTTTATATCTTTAATCTCTATTTTTATTTGTTTTAAAAATTTTTTTCTAGATACTTCTGCAACATCTACTGCCTTTGAAATAAATTTACCTCTTGATTTTAAAACAACCTCATTAAAATCACATTTAGTAAATTGCAAGAGAACACTAGTAACATAATTCATTAAAGGCTTTCCTCCAATAAAAATTATATTATCTTTAGATTCATTCATTTTACTCAAGACTCAATAATATTTTTATTATTCTTTTTTAATCTAGATATATAACCCGCAACCTTATTTCTTAAACGTTTACTCGGAAGTGAGTTTCCTAATATTTTTTTGTTGTGATCAAATTTGACATCATATAAATCTGAATCTGATTCTATTAATTGTTTAGATGTTCTTTTAATCAATGTTGACTTAATTCTTCCCATAAGCTATTTAAAAAAAATTAATTTATAAGTCTTGTGGTAATAAACTAATCAAGATTATCAATTAAAATAAGATTTTTATATTCTTCAAATACCTCTTTTGCTTTCTTTGTTAATTTCCCATTAATCAATAAATAAAGTGGATATTTTTCATTACTTGATTTTTGAAAAGCAGTTAATAAATCGCTATCTGAAACTGATTTTTTATTTTTAGCAATAAGCCTATAATTTAAATCTCCTAAAATAGAATTAATAATTATTAAAGCATTAATTTCATATTTAGAATCATCTAAAACTTCTTTCAAAATTATTTCTTTTTTATTCAAAAATAATCTAATCTCATCTAAAAAAGAAGATTTAATTATCTTTTTTTCTTTTATCTTATCTTTTAATGTCAAATCTTCAATTAAATTTTTTTGTTCAATATTTTCTTTAATTGAATTATTTTCTTCATTATTTCTTATTTCTTCTTCAATAATTTTTTCTTCATCTTTTTTATCTTCTATAATTTCTTTATTTAATTTTTCATTTTCAATTGGCTTATTTTCTTCTTGAAAATACTTTTCTAAGAGATCTTTATCAATTAAAAAATATTTCCAATAAATTTTGTTATCTTGATTAAAACTAAATGCAAAATCTCTTAAATTTCTAAAAGCAACTCTAAAAACAGGAGTTTGTTCTTCATCTAATAAAATTTTATTTTTCTTAAGAAACAAAAAAGCTTCTTTTTCAACACCCTTTAAATAAAATTCTGCTTTTTCTTCTAATAAATTCTCTTGACCTTCTAAATAATATAAACAAGAAGAACCAACTTTTAATTGAGTAGTTTTAATTCTTTTTTCATTAGATAATTCAGCTAAAATTGCAGAAACAAAAACAGGTTCCAAACCCAAGAACTTTACAATACTTATTGGTAAAGTAGGACCATTCTGATTTATAAAATCAATAATCTTTCTTTTTATTTCACCAACATCTATCATCATAAATTAAGAGAAGACCTTTAATATTTTAAACCTTATTACAAAAAATTATCTTGCTGCATCAGCTTGTTTTTCTATTTCATTTTTCTTAGAAATAGCATATGATTCACTAGAATTATCAGCAGCAGCAATTATTTCTTTTGCTAAACTCTCAGTAATATTCATTTTTTTATTAAATGCCTTATCATAAGAACCATTAACAATAAACCTTAAAACAAGATTAAGTCTCCTACGAGGAGAAACATCAACAGCTTGAGGATATCTTGCTCCACCATATTCTATTGAAGTAATTTCATCTCTTGGTGCAGCATTTTCTAAAGCTTTAACAAAAATCTTTAAAGGATTTTCTTTTGTTTTTTCTTCAATAATTTTAAATGCATCCATTACAATTTTTGTACATTTAGAGTGTTTTCCTGTAATCCAAGAAGTAATAATTCTATGTTTCTTACCTCTAGAACCTGGAACTTGTAAAATATTAATTAATCTTTCAACAACATTTACTTTTGCTTTAGTTGGATCCCATTTAATTCTACCATGTGATTTTAAAATTAACTTTGGGCTTAAATTAATAACTTTTTTTAAAGAAGGATCTGTTACTCTAACTTCACTAGCATCATATAAACCAAAGACTTTCATTTCTTTCATTATCTTCTTCCTTTTTCAATCTTACCTTGCCATAATCGACTAAGAGGTTGATCATTTACTTTAATAATTTGAAATCTAACACCAGACAAATCTCCTTTTGTTCTACCTTGTTTTCCACCAATTCTTTCAATTAAAACTTCATCATGTTCTTCTATAAATTTTTGTGCTAAATTACCTGGAATAAATGCAGTAACCTCTTTACCAGAACGAATTAATTGAACTCTACAACATTTTCTCATTGCTGAATTAGGTTGTTTAGCTTCTTTTTGAACCTTTTTAGTAACTATTCCTCGAGCTTGACTACTTCTACTCAAAGGATCAAATTTTAAAGTAATACCTAATCTTTTCTTTTTAAGAGGCAATTTATTATCTCTAAATGTCTTTCTATTCTTTTTCAATTTTCTTGCATTGTTTAATCCCATCTTATATTAATATTTTGGAGAAATCCTTTAAAAAGATTTCCATTCTATCCTATTTTTAGTTCATATCCAAAGATATCTTTAATTATCTTAGACAATTCCTTTTCTTTAAGTCTATCTCTACCAATAAGAGTTGCTTTATTAATTCTACTAGCGTCGATAGATAAAATATCTTTTTTTAATTCAACTTTATTTAATTCAATAGGATTTAACAATTTTTCAATAAAACTAATAACTTCTTTTTCTTCTTTATTAGGTAAGGAAATTATTTTAATTTTTTTTCCAATAATTTTATTTATTTTTCTAACATTATCTGCATCCTTCCCAATGGCTTTTGAAACAGCAGACTTATTTACTAAGAAAATTATTTGATTATTATATTTAAAACAATGTTTTGCTTCAATTTTAGTTACTTTATTAAAAATATTAATATATCTAATAAACTGCATATCAATAACTTTTACCATTTTATTTAACTATAGAAAAAACTTCACAATTAAAATCTAAGTTTAACAATTTAATAACTTCTTTTTTTGGTTTCAAAAAACTAAATTTAATCTTATTTTCATTAAGTTGGTTTACAATTTCTTCTCTTGCATCCTTTACTAAATAAACTTCTTTTAAATTTTTTTTATGTTTAATACATTCCTTTAAACCAAAATATGCTTTTTTTGATTCAACAGCATCTTTAATTTCTTTAATTCCCATTTACTTTTTTTTCTCCTTATTTTTATTTGCAAGTGGGCCAGTTACTTTAACTAAAAGACCTGGTAAACCAGTTCCAACAGGCACAGGTTGATTTAAAATAATATTCTCAATAACAGATGCAACATTATCTTTTATTCCAGTCTTTGTAGCTTGAACAAATTGCTTATCAGGTGTTTCAAAAGAAGCTCTAGCTAAAATTGAATTTTTATCTGAGATAATACCCATTCTTGTAATACCCTTAACAATTCCAGAAGCAGTCATTGTGTCTGCAACTAAATTTGCATGTTTATCATCTAAATCTAAACCTTGAGATATTAAAACTTTTTGAATTTCATTAATTACAACTTGACGAGCAGCTTCAATACCTAAGACATTTGCTACTTCATGTAAATCATTAGAACTAACTTTATTTACATCTACTCCTTTAAACTTTAAGATGTCCTTTAAATTAGAACCAGCTGTTAAAATAACAAAATCTTTACCTTTTTTAACTACTAATACTTGAGATACTTTTTTAACCCCAGAAAAAATAACTTCTTTTATCTTTTCCTTAATCTTATAAATTGTTTTAAAATCTTCTTTAGACATATCAAAAATCATACCACTTTCTGACTTTTTAACATCATAACCTTTATCATTTAATGTAGTAATAACAGTATCTAAAGTAGTATGTGCTGATCTTAATGATTTAGAATCAACACTAATTTTAATTTGTTTAGTACCAAAATCAATAGAAATATCTGACATAATTTCTTTTAATTTCCTTTCTTTAATTTTTTCAGCAATAATTCTAGCATCATTTTCATTATTAAATTCTTTATCTAAATAAATTTCCATAGTAGGTAATTTTGGTTGTTTTCTTGCATCTAATATCTCAATTAATCTAGGTAAACCAGTTGTAACCTGCATTTCAGCAACACCAGCAGCATGGAATGTATTCAATACCATTTGAGTAGATGACTCACCAAATGATTGAGCTGTAACTAATCCAACAGCTTCACCTGGAGCAATCTTCTCACTTTTATGTAAACCAGCAACATCAAAACCGTCAGTACCATAAATAAATTCTATAATTTTACCAGAAGCATCTCTAATTGTACCATCATAAGCTACAATTAAATCTTGAAGTGCATTTGCAAGTCTTCTATATAAATAACCTGATTTAGGTGTTCTAAGAGCAGTATCCATTAAACCATCTCTACCAGTTATTGCACCAAAGAAAAATTCTACAGGCCCTAAACCGCCCATAAAAGAACTTTCAATAAAACCTCTAGCTTTAGGAGATAAATCACCTTTCTTAAAAAAAGGTAATGTTCTTTGAGTATAACCAAAATCAATTCTTTTACCATTTAAAACCTGTTGTCCAACACAACAAGAGATCTGAGTTACATTTAACATACTACCCCTAGCTTTAGAACTGATCATATTATTTACATTATTATCCTTAGGGAAATTATTTTTAACAACATCACCAATTTGAGTTCTAACTTCATTTAAAATTTGTAAAATTTTTAATTCTCTTGTTTCTTCAGCACTTCTACCAGGTAATAATTCTAAAGAATCATTATAAAAAGATTCGATTACTTCTTGAGTCTTTTTATCAGCAGTATCTATTATTTTTTTAGTTTGTTTTTGAGTTTCTTCTCCAACATGTAAATCATCTAAAGAAATAGTAAAACCATTTCTAGATAAAAATGTAACACCCAAAGCAAAAACTTTTCTTAATGTTTCCATTGCTTCTGTTCTACCCATCTCTTTATCAATAATTTTTAAATCATTACCAGATTCTTTTCTAAAACCAAGAGGTTTCATACTTTGATTTTTATATTTTTCTGGTAAAACTTTTGAAAATATTGATTCTCCAGAATTATTTTTATTTAAATTAAAGTTTTTAACTCCAGCTGAATAAAGTAATTGGGAACTTTCTGCATAATCTAAATCTGTTTGAAGTAATAAATGATTTCCAGTAGCAGCATCATCAATACATCCCATTAAATTCATATTATTTTTAGGAGAAAATAAATTATTATTTACATTTAATAATATTTCAGATTCTGCTCTTGCTTCTTCATTTTGAGGACCATGAATATTCATTTCATCACCATCAAAATCAGCACCATAAGGATTACAAGAAGAAGGATGCATTCTAAAAGTTCTAAAAGGTAAAACTCTTACAAAATGAGCCATTAAAGAAGCTCTATGTAATGAAGGATGTCTATTAAATAAAACAATATCACCATCAACTAAATGTCTTTCAACAATATAACCGGGTTCAATTTCTTCAGCAATATTATCTCTTAAGTCTTCGGTAATTCTTTTTCTTTTTCCATCAGGTCTAATTACATAATTAGCACCGGGATAATCTACAGATAAAATTAATTTTTTACATCTTTCGAGATTAAATGTAGTTACTCTTTCTGCAACAGTAATTATTTTTGCAATATCTAAAGGAACACCAACTTCATTAATTTTTAAATTTGGATCTGGAGAAATAACAGTTCTAGCAGAAAAGTTAACTCTTTTACCTGCTAAATTCTTTCTAATTCTACCTTCTTTACCTTTAATTCTCTCAGTAATAGTTTTTAATGGTTGACCACTTCTATGTCTTGCAGGAGGAACTCTTGCAATAGAATTATCAAAGAAAGTAGTTATATGGTATTGTAATAAATCCCATAAATCTTCAATAATAACCTCAGGAGCACCTGCATTTAAGTTTTCCCAAAGTCTTTGATTTGCTCTAATTATATCTGATAACTTATGAGTTAAATCGTCTTCACTTCTTTCACCTGATTCTAATGTAATAGAAGGTCTAACAGTTACAGGAGGAACCATTAATAAAGTCAAAATTGCCCATTCAGGTCTTAATGTTTTTGCATTTATTCCTAAAATTTTTAAATCTTCATCAGAAACTTTTGCTAATCTTTCTCTAATCTCACTTGGGAATAATCTTCTTTTACCTACTTTAAATGTAGAAGGTTTTTCTAATTTAACTCTTTCTTGAACAATACCACAATGAGGACACTTTTTACCATCTTTTGCTTTTTTAATTCTATCTTTTAATGGTTTTTTTAAATCATTTTCATCTTTAATTAAAACTTTACCACAAGCTTCACAAGTACTTCTTAACACTACATCAAGAATTGGGATATATTTTATATGAACAACAGGACGAGCAAGTTCAATCATACCAGGATGACCTAAACATTCTTTTAATCTACCACCACAGGTTCTACATCTAACACCAGGATCAATTGCACCAAGTCTTAAATCCATTAAACCACCGTCAACAGGATAACCATCAACATCATAAAGCTCAGGTGTAACAATTTTTGCAACACTAAGTTTTTTAATTTCCTCAGGACTCAAAAGTCTAAAACTCATTGCATTAATTTGTTTTCTTATTGTTTCAACCATTTTATTCGTATTTATTCTTTAATTCAAATTTAGTTGATAAATGTAACCCTTGTAATTCTTCCATTAATAACTTAAATGCATATGATAATTCAACTGGTTCAACTTGATTAGAATGACATAAGCTACAAACTTTTTTATTATGTATCTGGTCATCAATAACTAAGTTACCACATCTTGAACAAACATGAACCACAACTTTATCAGAATCATATCTTTCTTTTAATAATAATGATGCACCATGACATACTAATGCTTGTTGTTCCATTTCACCAAGTCTTAAAGCACCACCACGAGATCTACCTTCAATAGGTTGTCTTGTTAATAATGCAATCTTACCACTAGCTCTAGCATGCATTTTATCAGCAACCATATATTTTAATTTCAAATAGAACATATTTCCAACATAGATTTTAATTGGAAGTCGCTTACCAGTTATTCCATGATAAAATACTTCTTTACCACTTTCTCTAAATCCTAATTTTCTTAAATTATTTTCCAAACTATCTAATGATTCTCCTGAGAAAGGAGATGCATCAACAATTCTACCAGATAAAGCAGCAACCTTACCAGCTAATAAATCCATTAAATAACCAACAGTCATTCTAGACGGAATTCCATGAGGATTAAAAATAACATCAGGTCTAACACCTCTACTTGTAAATGGAATATCAAATTCTGGGACAATTCCACCAACAACACCTTTTTGACCATGAGGAACAGAAAATTTATCTCCTAATTCAGGAATTCTTAAATCTCTTGTTCTAACTTGAACAATTTTATTTCCTTCTTGATCTTGAGTAATAAATACAGAATCAATAACACCTTTTTCTTCTTGTCTAATTGCAGTTGAATTTTCTTTTTTAGTTTGAATAGAAATTTCTCTTGCTTCACTTAAAAATTTAGGAGGAGAAATTTTTCCAATTAAGACTTCAGCTTCATTTAATTCTGCTTCTGGGAATACAATACCATCATCTTCTAAAAATCTATAACTCTCTTCAGTTCTATAACCACTTGTATCTTTTTCAGGAATACAAATTTCATCTTTTAAACCACCAGCATAATTTAACTCAATTGAACTATAGGGTCTAAATCTAGAACTTCTACCAAATCCTCTATCAATTGAACCTTGATTTAAAACTACAGAGTCTTCAATATTATATCCATCATAAGGCATAACCGCAACAACAACATTTTGACCAACAGGATTCACATCTAAATTATCATAAATAAAACTTCTAACAATTGGTTTTTGAGGATAATGTAACATAGAAACATCAGTATCCATTCTAACTAAATAATTAGCAGCATAAATTCCTAGTCCTTGTCTATATGCTCTAGAACCACCTTTAACCATACGTGCAGGAGGATTATGATTTGCAAAAGGAATCATAGCAACACTAACACCTAAACAATCAATTTTATCAATTTCTAAATGAGTATGTTCTTTTGTTAATTCATTTTCATCAACAGCAATGTAACAATCATCTTCTTCACTAGCATCTAAATATTCAATAACTCCTTCTCTTAATAATTCATCCCAACTCAAAATTCCCTGACTAATTCTAATCAAATGATCTCTTGTTAATCTTGATTCTCCATTTTCTACAACAATTAAAGGTCTCAAAACTCTACCAACTTCAGTAGAAAAAAAGATAGTATCTAATGATTTATCAAATTTAATAGATGATTCTATTGGTAAATTATTTCTTCTTCTTTCTTTTCTCATAACCTCCGCAAAATGTAAACCATCTTGTGTAACACCTACAAAATGGCCATTATAAAAAACATCAATAATACCAGATTCTTTTGTTAAACCTGCTTGTTGCATTATTTTCATTATTTTATCTTCATCAAATTCAGCTTGAGTTGAAATTCTTGCTAATAAAGCTAAATTTTTTCTTAAACCAATTTCAGTACCTTCAGGTGTTTCAACAGGACAAAATCTTCCATAATGAGTTGGGTGAACAGTTCTTGCAGGAAAATTTTCTTGTTCACCAGGCAAATTAGAAGTAACTCTTTGTAATTGTGAAATCAAAGCAAAAGAATTATTTTTATCCATATTTTGTGTAACACCAGTTCTTTCACCAATCCAAGAACCTGTTGCAATAGCAGATTCAATTCTTTGAGAAAATAAAGTAGATTTAGCTAAAGTTTTAATTGAATAAAATTTTCTTCTTTTTACTGTTTTTTGTAAAGTATGTTGAATTTCTCGAAGTAAAATATTCATATTCACTCTAAATAAATCAGCTAATAAATCTCCAGAAAGTCTAACTCTTTTATTTGCATAATGATCTTTATCAGTTATAGCATCTTGTGGTTTTTCTTTAGCAATATAAAATTGTTTAATAAATTTACAAAGAGTTCTTGCTTTCTCAAGTCTAGCATCTTTATCTAAACCAATATGAGGTAAAAAATAAAAATCAATTCTTTGCTTTACTCTATCTAAAATCTCTTTAGTTGTACCTTGTAATGCATTTTTCTCAGCAATCCACATTAAAGCTTCATTTTGATTAGAAATATTTGCATGTTCATATAAATTTACAATTAAACTATCTGTTTCCTTTCCTATTAATTGAGAAATCTCTGCATCACTTGTTAAACCTAATGCTTTTAATAAAATAATTGCAGGAATATCTCTAAATCTTGAAAAAGAAATTTCTAAAATACCTTCAGCATTTTCAACTAAAGACATAGGAATTTTATAAGAACCTCTTTGTGAAAAAAGTCTTAACATTAATCTATGTTTTGCTTTGTGAAATTCAATAAAAGTTTGGTTACTAGCTAAATCTTCAGCCATAATCATAACTCGCTCATTACCATTAATCAAAAAATAACCACCAGTATCTTTTGGATCAATATAATTTTCTAATAATTCTTCTTCATTTAAACCATGTAAATTACAAACATTACTCTTAACTAAAACAGGAATTCTTCCTAATTGAACTGTAGCACTTTCTGTTTGACCTGCAAAATTAATATTCATATCTAAATAAATTGGTGCAGAATAAGTTAAATTTCTTAATCTTGCCTCAGCAGGCGTAATTAATTTAACAGAACCATCTGATTCAATAATATTTGGTTTTTCAACTTTGATTTTACCAAGTTTAATTTCAAAGTCTTCAGTAGGTAATGAATCAGATAATTCATTTACAATTTTTTGCATTCTTCTATCAATAAAATCATTAAAAGACAATAAATTTGATTCAACTAAAGAATGATTCTTAAAATATTCTTTAACTAATGTATGTTCTTCAACCATTAAGCTACAACACGATAATAAAAACCGTTCTCCCTTTTAATTTCAATAACATCACCTTTATTACATCCTTCTGGTAATGCAGGATCACTTGAAGAAATAATAGGTAATTGAGTTAAACCAATATTATATTTATCTAAAACTTTCTTAGCCTCTTCTTGAGTCAGTCTTTTGTGGGGTGGTTGTAAGATATGCATTTTTGAATATTAGAATATTTTCTTTTACTTTAAAAATGAAAAAAACTGGGTTTAAAAACCTTTTGTTTTTAATCCCTTAATGTTTTTTCATTAAATATATTCTTTTATGGCCTCGACGGGATTTGAACCCGCGACACCTGGGTTAAAAGCCCAGTGCTCTAGCCAAACTGAGCTACGAGGCCGAATATAATATTATAAGAATAATTTTAATTTAAAAATGTTTGCTTCAAATTTACTTAAACAAAAATTGTCTTGTTTTTACGCCTGCTTGTTTAAATAGCCTTATAGCAGCTTTAACACCGTCACTATCCTTGTATTTATTATCAAGATAAATAACTTCTATAATACCAGCTTGGATAATTAATTTAGCACATTCATTACAAGGAAATAGAGTAACATACATTTTACAATTTTTAGTTTCTCTTGTAGAATTTAAAATAGCATTAGGTTCAGCATGAACAACATAAGCATATTTAGTCTCTAAAAATTTTCCTTCTCTTTCCATAGGTAATTTTGTGTCATCACATTTCTTTGGAAAACCATTATATCCCAAGCCTATAACTCTTTTATCATTATCTACAATACATGCCCCTACTTTTGTAGAAGGATCTTTACTTTTTTGAGCTGCAACTTGTGCAAATGTCATAAAATATTCATCCCAAGTTAAAGGAGGAATTAATATTTTAATATCTTGATATAACTGTTCAATCTTTTCTTTAATCTCATTTAAATCTCCTTCATTTAATAAGATAAATTTAGCTAGCTTCATACATTTACCAACACCTTGTCCTGACTCTTTTTCTCCAATACCTTTATCTTTTTTATCCACTTTCAAAAATTCTTCCCAAGTAATTGGATCACTTTCTCTATTTCTCGAAATCATTCTTTCAAAACGAATTTTAGGATTAGCATCAACTGCAACTAAAAAAAAATCTTTTAATTGATTTAACTCTTCAATTTCAGCAGGATTTCTAATACCATCAACAATAGCTTTTTTATATTCTTGATTTTTTATTTTTTTAATAACCAATTTTGCTAAAACACCACTTCCACTTTCTTCTCTAAGTTTATTTCCTAAATTTTGCAAATTTTCTCGTGTAATTTCAATTTTTCGCTCTTTTGCAATTTGTCTTAATTCATCCGATAATGATAAATAAACAAAACCTTTTTCTTTAAAATAATCACTAACAACACCCTTACCTGCAGCTAAACTTCCTGTTAAACCAATTATCATAAAAAGATTAGAAAAAATCACTTTATAAAAAAAATTAAACTCTATTATATATTATTTACAATCCAGTTGAACCAAAACCACCATCTCCTCGAACAGTATTACTTAGTTCATTAACTTCTTCAAATTCTGCTCTTTCAACTGGTTGAATTAATAATTGTGCTATTTTTTGATTTTTCTTAATAACTAAATCATCATAACCCGTATTCAAAATAATTACAGCATATTCTCCCCGATAATTAGAATCAATGACCCCCCCTAAGATTGCAAGCCCTTTATTTAAAGCAAGACCACTTTTTCCTTTAATTAAAGCAACATAACCTTTTGAGAATTCCATAGAAAAACCCAATGGGACTAATATTCTCTGGTTTTGTTCTAAGCAAATATTCATAGTAGAATATAAATCCATACCAGCATCTTCTTCATGAACATAATGGGGTAAAATTATATCATCTCTTAATCTTTTTATTTTAACTTTAACCATAAAAAAGAAATTAATTCTATAGTTTAAAAAGTATCCTAAAAAATCACAAAAACTTATAAAGCCAAGTTAAATATTTAATTTATGGAAAAAGATATTGGAAGAATACAAAAAAATCCAGAAACAGATATTTTAATTAGAATAGATGACTTTGGTGGAAAAACAGGTTTAACAATTAGAGAATTTGTTCAAAGTCAAAAGTATACTGGTTTCACAAAAGCAGGAACAAGAATTCCAGCAGATAAATTTGAAGATTTCAAAAAATTGATTAATTCAATAAATTCAGAAGACTTAAAGAATTCAGAACAAGAAACATTAAATCAAACAAAGATACAAGATAATAATTCTGGAATCAACGAAGAAGGATATTTATAATTTTAGAAACAATAACTTTTATATACAAATCAAACATTTATTTTCTATGAAAGAGGTTATAAAAAATATATTTGATGCTAAAACATATGCTGTTATTGGTGTAAGTAGAAATGAAAAAAAAGTAGGTCATATTATTTTTAAAAATTTATTAAATTCTCACAAAAAAATAATTGGAATAAACCCTAATACAAAAAAAATACTCAATCAAGAAATTTTTTCAGATTTAATTGAAACACCTTATAATATAGATGTAATAATTATTGCTAGCCCTCCAAAAACAATACCTTTAATATTAAGACAAGCAGGAAAAAGAAAAATAAAATATGCTATTATTATTTCAGCTGGATTCTCAGAGAGTAATAATAAAGAATTAGAAGAACATATTAAAAGAGTTGCAATAGAAGAAAATATAAGAATATTAGGACCAAATTCTTTTGGAATAATAGACACTTATCAAAATCTAAATACAACATTTTATTCTGGAAATTTAAACAGAGGAAATATAGGTTTTATTTCTCAATCAGGAGCAATAGCTTCAGCAATGTTAGATAAAATAAATTCTTTTTCCAAATTTATATCACTAGGAAATTCAATAGATATAAATTTTAATAACTTAATTGATTATCTTATTTATGACGATAAAACAAAGATAATTTGTCTTTATGTAGAAAGTTTACAAAAAAATAGTGGAAGAGAATTTATTGAAATTTGTAAAAAGTCAAAAAAACCTATTATTGTCTTAAAAGGAGGTAATTCAAAATCAGGACAGGATGCAGCCAAATCACACACTGCAGCTCTTGCAACAGATTCAGAGATTTATAAAGGAGCATTTAAACAAGCAAGATTAATTCAAGTAGATTCAGTAACAGAGCTTTTTGATGTTGCAAGAATATTAGAAAAATTTCAAAGGATTAACAAGAATACAACAATAATAACAAATGCAGGAGGATTTGGTGTTTTATCTGCAGATTATTGTGAAAGATATAATATCCCATTAACAAAACTATCTCAAAAGACAATAGAATCATTAAATAAAATATTACCTTCTAATTGGTCAAAGAATAATCCAATAGACATTATTGGAGATGCAATACCAGAAGACTATAAGAAAGTATTAGAGATTATTGAAAAAGATAAAGAAACAGAAAATATTATTTTGATTTTAACACCACAACATACAAGTCAACCAGAAAAAGTCGCAAAAATTTTAAACACAATAAAAAAACCATTATTTACTTGTTTTATTGGAGGAGAAAAAATAAATGAAGCAAAAAAAATATTAAACCAAAATAAAATAATCAATTATTCAGAACCTGAATATTTATGTAAAACACTAAGTAAAATAATTAGATCTTAATTCTAGCATCAACAATAAATGGCCCTTTATTAGATAAAATTATTGGATTTAAATCCATTTCTTTAATATTAACCTTTTCAACTAAAAAACAAATCATTTCAATAAAACTAATTAATTTTTCTTTATGAATATAATTTCTTAAGATGTTTTCATTAAATTCACTTAAAGCATTACTTATTTCACTTCTATTTAATTTTAAAATTCTAAAAATTAAATTTTCTTTAGAAAGATTTTTTCCACCAAACCCAAGCATCAAAACAAATCCAAAAACATCGTCTTTTTTTATACCTAAAATTAATTCAGTTCCTTTAATTTCTTCTTGAATTATAATTTTATTATTGAATTTATTTTTTAAAAGATTATAATTCTCTTTAGCTTTTTCTAAATTTTCACAAAATAAAACTCCTCCCAAGCTTAATTTGTGTTTCTCTGAATCTATTTTCATATAATAAGGAAAATTTAAATTATTTAAATCAGAAACAGATTCAATAATAGAATATTTAGCAATATTAAAATCTTCTAATATTTTAAAAGAACTAATTAATCCCTCCATCTTTTATCTTATTAAGATAATTAATCATCCTTTATTAAAGTTTAGTTAATTTAAATAATAAAAATAAAGTTTACCAACACATTTATATAATTAAAATAAATTAAGATATAGAGGTGAAAATGAGATTAAATATTTTAATAGGTGGCTCTGCAGGACAAGGAATTAATAAAATTTCTCAAATTATTTCAGAAGTTTTAACTTCATATGGATATTATACTTTTAATTATAGAGATTATCAAAGTCTAATTAGAGGTGGACATAATTTTAATATATTATGTATCAGTAATCAAAAAATTCAAAGTAACGACGAAAAGATAGATTTTCTAATTGCATTAGATAAAAATACATTAAATTTGCATAAAAATAAATTAAAAGAAAAAGCAATTATTCTAGAAAGTGATAAATTTTTAGAATTAAAAAAAGATATGAATCTTGCATTAGCTGGTTCTTTAATAAAGATATTAGGTATACCTGAATCATACCTAATTAAAGAAATAAAAAAACATTTTAATAATATTAATTCAATAAATGCTGCTAAACAAGGGTATACTTATCAAAAAGAGAAATATAATTTAAAAAGATTAAATAATAAACCAAAGATTATCTCAGGAAGTCGTGCTATTGCTATTGGAGCAAAAAATTCAAAATTAGATTTTTATTTTGCTTATCCAATGACACCGGCAACAGGGGTAACAAATGAAATTTGTTTAATGAATGATAAAAAGTTAAAATTCTTTCAACCTGAAAATGAAATTGCAGTCGCAAATATTGCTCTAGGAGCTAGTTTTGCAGGGAAAAAAGTAATGATTGGTTCTAGTGGAGGAGGAATTGATTTAATGGGCGAAGCAATTAGTATGCAAGGAATAAGTGAAATTCCATTAACAGTTTATTTAGCTTCTCGTCCAGGACCTGCAACAGGAGTACCAACTTATACATCTCAATCAGACCTAAATTTAGCATTAAACATAGGACATGGAGAATTTACAAGAATTGTCGCAGCACCTGGAGACCCAATACAAGCAATTGAATTAACAAATCAATTAATTTATTTAGCTGAAAAATATAATTCATTATCAATAATCTTATCTGACAAACACTTAGCAGAAAGTGAATTTTCTTTAAAATTAAACTATAAAAAACCATTAATAGTTTCTAAACATTTCCCAAACCAAATAACAAAAAAATCAAGTTATGAAACAAATGAATTTGGAAATTCAACAGAAGAGAAAAATCAAATTATTAAAAATATAAACCAAAGGTTAGCAAAAGAAAAAGATATTGAAAATCAAGTAAAAAATTTTAAAACATATGAAATTTATGGAAAAAAAAGTTCTAAAAATTTAATAATAGGATGGGGTTCAACTAAAGGAGCAATAATCGATGCAATAGAAGATATAGATGCTAAATTTTTACAAATATTGTATCTAAATCCATTCCCAAAAAGTATTAAAAAAGAATTACAAAACTCAAAAAAGATAATTATTATTGAAAACAATGCAACATCTCAATTAAGAGAACTAATCAAACAAAAAATACAAATAAATATTGAAAACAGAATTCTAAAATATGACGGAAGACCTTTTTTTACTGATGAATTAAATAAAAAGATTAAGGAAATTATAAAATGAATACAAAAGATAAAATAAAAACAAATGAACCAATAACATGGTGTCCAGGTTGTCCTAATTTTTTAATATTAGAAGCAATCAAACAAACAATTACAAACCTAATAGAAAAAGAAAAAATAAATCAAAAAGATTTTGCCATGACAACAGACATTGGTTGTAATTCAAAAATATTTGATTATCTAAACTTAAGTGGAATCTATGGTCTTCATGGTAGAGCACTCCCAACAGCATTTGGAATAAAATTAGCAAATCCAAAATTAAATGTATTAAGTTTTGCAGGAGATGGAGCAATTTATTCAGAAGGAATCTCTCACCTTATTCATGCATTTAGATATAATCAAGATATGACATTATTTGTACACAACAATCAAAACTTCTCACTTACAACAGGACAATCAACACCCACTTCTCAAAAAGGATATATTATACGAGGGGAAAATAAAATAGAAGAAAATAATCCCATTAACCCAATCAAATTAGCCTTAGCATCAAATGCAACATTTATTGCAAGAACAAATGCAAAAGATATACCCCATATGGTTGAAATATTTACTAAAGCAATAAAACATAAGGGATTTAGTTATGTAGAAATAATGCAAGACTGTCTTATTTTTAATAAAGATGTAAACAATAAAGACAAATTAATGTATAAAATAAAAGATAATTATGATTACAAAAAAGCAATTTCACTTGCTGAAGAATTTGATTATAATTCAAAAAATAAAAAAATACCCCTAGGAATTATTTATCAAAAAAAAGAACCAACATTTTTAGAAAAATTTAAATAGACTTCAAGTCCACATTAAAATTAAAAAAAATAAAAACAAAACTATTTAATTTGCAAAAGGACAATCTTCTGAATTCATATTTGTTCTATGCATTCCTTTTCCCATACCAAATTCAGATTTTAATTCTTGCATTTTTTCAAAATCTTGATTTTCTCTAGCTTCTTGAATTAAAGTTCTATATTCTTCTCTTTCTAAATATCTAGATTTTGCTTGATTAAATACATCTTCATTAATTTGAGATTGCATAATTTCTTTCCAAGAATCATAATCATTGTTCTCAAGAGCTAATTGAATTTCTTCATGATTTTCAGAAGACATTTTACTACCAAAACCATATGCAGATGCCAAACTAACTCCTAAAATAAGAACCAAAGAAAATGCAAAAATACCAATTACTTTTTTATTTTCCATTTTTAAAAAATATTACCTCCTTTCATTTGTATCATAAACTTAAAATAAGTAATTTGATTTATAAGAACGATGGATTTTTAGTCTACTTTTTTAATTCTTTTTCACTAAAGAAAAAAACTTCATTGACATTGCTCTTCAGAACTTTTGAAATTTGAAATGCAAGTTTTAAAGAAGGATTATATTTCCCAGATTCAATAAATAAAATAGTTTCTCTTCTAACACCAATTTTATTTGCTAATTGTTCTTGTGTTAGATTATATTTAGCCCTTAATTCTTTAATTCTCGTCTTCATTCTGCATCGCCTTTTTTATATAATAATCTCTGAAAAACAATTGCAGAAAGAATCATTGTAACAAAAACAATACTATAATATTGTTGCGTATTTACATTTACTAAATTAAAATAATCAAACCAAAAAAATATTGTAATAACTAAAAAAGTTGTAATCCAAGAATAACCTAATCCATACATTGATAACTTTTTTATTCTCTCATCTTGAATTTGAGGGTATTTTTTTAATCTTCTTTTTCTAAAAATAGATATTATAATTAGAGTTATACCAAAACTTAAAATTGAAGAAGAAATAGAGGGTTCAAGAAGTTGTAAAAAAATCATAAAAAAACCTGCTAAGAAAAAAGCAATTCCTAATATTATTAAAAAGTCCTCTTTATTATTTATTTTTTTCATTTTGTTTAACAGGTATAAAATAAACAAACCAAATTAGCCAAGTTAACCAACTTAACCAGATTAACTCTCCTCTTAAGACTCCTGGAATAGCAAAGAATGCAAAAAAACCAAAAAATCCAAGTTTCCAATTTTGTCTTAGTTGTTTATTCATGTGTTTTACCTAATATTTAGTTATACAAATATAACCTAATGTTAATTATATATAACATTTACTATTTAAATCTTTTGATTAAACATTAAACTAAAAGTTTAAATAAATCAGAAAAATTAATATTTCATGAAGAGTGAAACAGGCTCAACACTTTCCCTGATTGCAGGGATATTAAGTTCAATAATCTTATTCTTAGTTTTAATAGTTTTAATTGCAAATATTTCTTATCAAACAAATTTTCCAATAAAATTATTTCTATTTCTATTTTTTATTTTTTTAATAGGATTAACAATAACCCTATTATTCTTTTTAGCTTCTAAAAAAATGAGAAACAAAAAGACAACTAAAGAAGGTGCAATAATTTCCTTAGTAACTGGAATTTTAACATTTAATCTATTCGCAATAATTGGAGGAGCTATTGGACTTTCAGACAGTAAGAAAAATGAAAACAAAAAATAAAACTGATTATTATAATTTATTTGTTTTGGGATGTATTTTCTTTTTCACAGGATTATTTACACAATTATATGCTTTAATGGGATTAGGATTTGTTTTCATAATTAGTGGTTTTACTAATAAAAATCAATGGTATAAAAATCCAAATTCTTGGGTATATTTGAATAAAAAACAAAAGAACAATATAAAAATCCTTTTAATCATAATTTTAGTCTTATTAATTATTTTAAGAATCTATTTCTAGAATAACATGGATTTAAAAAAGTCCACATTAAATATAAATATCAAATTAAGATAATATTATTATGATTAGACAAATTTCAAGTGGTATGGGAAAAATGATAATAGCAAACTTATCTACAGAAATAATTTATTCATTTATTATAATTGTCTGTAGTCTAATGATTTATTTTGGAACAAAAGAATTATACGAATTAAGTTCTCATAAAGGGATAAAATATTTTAGGAAATCATTTCTACTTTTTGCATTAGCTTATTTTTTTAGAACATTCATAAAATTTTTTGTATTTTATTTTAATTCTCAAGGAATATTATCTATTTCTCCAAGATTATTAAATCCTATAATTAGTCAAATAACACTAATTTTTTTTATGTATTTTAGTTCAATGGCAATTTTTTATTTATTATATAGTGTAAATTGGAAAAAGTGGAATCATGAAAACAGAATTTATTTATTTCATTTAATTTCAATAATTCTTTCTTTATTTAGTATACTCTCATCAAATCCTTATTCTTATTTAATTGTAAATTTCTTATTATTAATTTTTGTAATTATTGCAGTTTATACATCATATAAAGAATCAAAGAAAAAAATTAAGAAGAATCATAATTTATATATCATCTATGTATTATTATTATTCTTTTGGATACTAAATATAGTTGAAATTTTTGTGCCTAGTTTTTTACAAACATTTCAATTATTTCTTTATTTATCATCATTAGGAGTTTTTCTAACAATTTTATATAAAGTAATTAAAAAAACAGGAAATTAAAATGATTAAAAGAGGAAAATTAGAAATAATAAAAGATATTTTAAAAATCATTCAAGAAAATCATAATTTAATAAAGCCTACACCACTTTTAAGAAAATCAAATATGTCTTCTACAAGATTTAAAGAATATTTTAATGAATTAAAAGAAAAACAATTAATTATAGAAACAAAAAAAGAAAAAAGTAAACAGATAGCATTAACAGAAAAAGGAAATAGATTTTTAGAAAGATATCATACAATGATTAATTTTATTGAAGAATTTGAGCTTTAATTCTTTAAAATAATCTTATTTTGTTTTAAAGTTAAATAAAAATTAATTTTATCAAAGACCACTTCGCTAATAAATGCAAATGGAATAGCAACAATAATTGTAACAACTAAAACATTCAAAGTAATTGCATTTCCTATTGCAAAATAAAAAGCAGTTAAATCTTCAATTACACCTAACAAAACACCAAAGAATAAAAATTCGACAAAAATTTCTAATTTCTTATATTTCTTATTTAACTTAAACATCTTCAAAAAATCAATTCTATCCACAACATATTCACCTAAAAAAGCAAAAGGTAAAGTAACTAAAAATATAATTATAAAAATTGAAAAAGTAATTGGCTCATCAGTTAATAATTTAATCAATATAATATCTTCAATAATACCAAGAATAATACCACCAATTAAAAATTCCAAAAAAATAGAAAACCTGTGATTCATAAAATAATATATTTTCTTAGTATTTAAAACTTTTTTTATTGAATAAATGTTTATTTTCTTTTTCAAATCTTTTAATAAATCTCTGAAATAAAAAAGACTTCCCCTTACTCAAATAAAAATAACCTGCAAAAGAAGCTACTAAGGCACCAAAAGCATCTAAGATTAAATCTACCATACTATCAATTACTCCAATTCTACTATCACAATATCCTTGACTAGAACATAAATATCTTGCTTTTTGCATATTATAACCAAAAATTTGATCAATACCAAATTCAAAAATTTCCCAAGTAGTTCCCATAGCTAATGCAAAACAAAATGTAAATAATACAATTGTTTTTGGGCTTGCTTTAAATTTATTAGTTTTATATAAAGTATACAAAATTAAAAAACCAATAAAACCAAGAGCTAAACCTGAAATTGCATGTAATAAAGAATCCCACCACCAATATCTATAATAAAAATCTCTAACACCACCTAAAAAAATTCCTGCATAAATAAATAAAACAATAATTATTTCAAGTTCAGATGGAATATCTATATTATATTTCCTTTCAATAATTTTAGGTAAAAAAGTTAAACAAAAAGATAAAAGACTTAAAAAAACAAATAAAAAATTATTTTCCCAAACACTAATAGGAATTGCAATAATCAAAACAATTCTTAAAAAAATTAAAACAAAAAAATTAATCTTATCAATTTTGTTATTATTTTTCACACTTCTCTTCATAATAATTATTTAATTATAAAAGATTATAAACTTTTTTAATTCTAATCACCAGAAACGACATCAACAACTTTAATTCTGAAATTAAGATTTTTTCCTGCTAAAGGATGATTTAAATCAATTTTAATAAATTCGTCTTTTATTTCAACAATTGGAGCAGGAAATGTTTCTCCTTCAAGAGTTTGTAATCCTAAAAACATTCCAATTTTTGGTTCAATATTTCCAGGTAATTTATTCTTTGGAATTTCTTTAATTAATTCTTCATTCTTTTCACCATATGCTTCTTTTGATTCAATCTTAATTTGTTTTTCTTCTCCTTTTTCCATACTTAAAACTGCTTTTTCAAAACCTTGAATAACTTGATTTGCCCCTATTTCAAACTCTAAAGGCTGACCACTCTTTTCAGAACTATCAAAAACTTCACCACTATCTAAAGTTCCTTCATATTCTATTTTCACTTTATCTCCAGATTTTATAACCATATTAAAGTAAAATAAAAATCTTTTATAAGTGTTATGTAAAAAAATAAATTTTATGCTTCAATTTTTATAGACATTCCATTAATTAAAGCATTTGAAACTTTTTTTCTAGCTAAAACAACAAGCCTATGAAATGTTGGCTGAGAAATATTCATTTTTTCTGCACAAACAGATTGATCAAGACCTTCTAAATCTTTAAGCCTTAAAGCTTCTAATTCATCCTTCTGAAGAACAACTTCATCTAAATTTCTCATAGGAACACCACGAGGTTTAAAATAAGTAACACTTGGAATAAAATTAATATTTCTACAAATACGAGGTCTTACCATAAGAATTAATACCTATAATAATATTTAAAGTTTCTCAAAAAAAGGAAAAAAGAAAAACAAAAAATCTAATTTATTTCTTTAAGTCTTTTCTCAATTTCTTGTTTTTCTAAACCAATCTCTTCTAATTCAGATTCAAGAATTTTCTTTTCTTCATCTTTAGTTAAAGGAATTGATCTTCTAAAACCATAACCTCTACCAAAGCCTCTTTTACATCCAAATCCTTGACTTCTTCCATTACCACAAAGTCCTAATCCTCTTCCAGTTAAAGGTCCTTGTCCTAATGGTCCTGTTCTATCTTGTCCGGCCATATTTATTTTCTTCCATTTAGTTATGAATATATATTCATTATACTATTTAAATCTTTTTATTAAATTAAAAACTCAAATTAAAACCTTTATTTTTTCAACCATATCTAACCTTTCCCAAGGAAAATAATTGTCATAAGAATCTCTACCAAAATGTCCAAAAAAGGAAGTTGGTTCATAAATTGGATTTTTCAAATTTAATGTTTTAATAATTCCACTAGGAGTTAAATCAAATAATTTATTTATTATTTCTAAGATTTTTTCTTTACTTATTTTCTCAGTATTAAATGTATCTAAATAAACACTTAGAGGTTTTGAATAACCAATAGCATAACTTATTTGAATTTCGCATTTATCACAAATTCCTGAAGCAACAATATTCTTAGCAATATAACGAGCAATATATGCTCCAGACCGATCTACTTTTGAAGGATCTTTCCCAGAAAAACAACCTCCACCATGACGAGAAACACCACCATAACTATCAACAATAATTTTTCTACCTGTAAGTCCTGTATCTGCACAAGGTCCACCTTTTACAAATCGTCCTGTAGGATTAATAAATATCTTTGTTTTATCATTAATATACTCTTTACAAACAGGTAAAATTATTTTATTTTTTATTTCTTGTTTTAATTCATTTAAATCTTTAGAAGCAAAATGATGTATTGAGAAAACAACTGAATCAATATACAAAGGTAAATTATCCTCATAATAAAAACAAACTTGAGATTTACAATCTACATTAATACCTTTAATTTCTTTATTATCTCTAACTTCTTTTGCTTTTTTAACCAATTTATGAGATAAGTCTAAGGTTATAGGAATATATGAATCTGTTTCATTACAAGCATACCCAAACATAATTCCCTGATCTCCTGCACCTTGATCTTCCTTATCAACACCTTGATTAATATCTTCACTTTGTTTTGAAATGTTTAAAATAATTTTAACTTTATCTGAATCAAAATCATCATCAATACCCGTATATCCAATATTTTTAATAGTCTTTCGAATTAAATTTTTATAATTTAAATTTGCTTTAGTATTTATTTCTCCAGCACAAATTACCAAATTTTTACATACCATTGTTTCAATTGCAACATGTGAATTATTATCTTGTCTTAAACATTCATCTAGTAAAACATCACTAATTCTATCTGCAATCTTATCAGGATGCCCAACACCAACAGATTCTGAAGTAAAATAATAACCCATAAAATTTAATTATAATTTAAGTTTATAATAATTATTGAGAATAATATTCTTATCAGAATATTTATATAATTGCTTATATTAAAAATAATATGTTCTTCCCAGAAATTGAATCTATAAAACAAAAAAGACAAAAATTGAATTTAACGCAAAAAGAATTAGCTAAAATTACTAAAGTATCACAAAGTTTAATTGCTAAATTAGAAAAAGGAGCAATTGAACCTTCATATTCAATAATAAAAAAAATATTTATTGAATTAAATAATTTAGAAAATAAAAATCAAAAAAAATGTTTTGAAATAATGACAACAAAAGTTATTACAATCAACTTTTCACAAAAAATATCTAAAGCAATAGAATTAATGAAACAGTACAATATATCACAAATACCTGTTAAAAAGAACAATCAAATAATTGGAGTTATCTATGAAAATACAATCCTCTCTAAGTTAAATGACAAAAAAGATTATTCTGAATTAATAAATTTAAAGGTAGGAGATATTATAAAAGAATCATTACCAACTGTAGATAAAAACACATTAGTAATAAATATCATTCCAATAATAAAAGAAACAAGTGCTATATTAATTACAGACAAAAATAAAATAAAAGGAATTATATCAAAATCAGATTTATTATAAAAAATTATTCTCTTCTACTTAACAAATAATCTCGAACATAAAATCTATTATCTCTATTCTCTAAAAGATATTTCATATCATTTTCTACTTTTTCTTCTTCATAAGAACCTAAATTAATACATTCAATATTATGATAATAATAATGTAACATCTCATGAACAAAAGTTTCAACATATTCACTTTTATAAACAGGATTTAAATGAATTATCTTCTTACCTAAATGAATTCCACCCTTTCTATCTTCAATTGCCATTTTAATTCTAAATTCATCAGCTAAATCACAAATTTCTTCAATTATATCATCTACTGTCATTTTGTATCTCCTAATAAGTAACAAATAACTTAACTATTTAAATCTTTTTATTGTTTCAAATTAACAAAACTTAAAAACTAAATAAAATAAAAAAATAGAATGGTAACTTCAATTGATGATTATTTAACATTTGAAAAAAGAAAAAAAATAAAAAACTTATTAATTAAATCAATAATAGATAATGATCTTGGTAGAAGAGTGCTTAAACTTTATTCAAAAAGAAGTTTAATCTATAAAAGATATGACGAGAACATATTATTAAATAACAAGTTAAAATTATTTATTAAAGAGCAAGATAATTATTTAGGAGGACTAGCTGAATCAATCTTAACATATAGAGAAAGAGAAATGCAATTACCCCAATCTATTTTTGAGTATAAAAGACCTTTTGGAGGTGCATTTTTAATTAATGAAAAATCACAAGGTTCATTTAAGAGATTTTCTGCAAAAGATGCAGGAAGTTATCAATTACACATAGGTAAGAAAGCAGGATTAAATCAAATAAAATTAGACAAAAATGCTTGTAGATATCAAAGAAGAATAAACTAAAAAACTTTAAAATTGTCACATCACATAAAAAGTTAAAAAGTTTAATATTATTATTCTATTATGAAGGTCTATACAAGTTTATCTGGTCAAGAATTTATCAAAAAATTATTATCTGGCGAAAGAGATTTTTCAAGAATAAAATTAGAAGAAGGATATAATATCTCGAATAATGGACAATTCCCAGAACTAATGAATTTTTTACATAAACAAGATTTAAAACAAGAACCAATAATATTAAACAATTCCGAGTTAAGAAATATTACAATCAATGGAATTTACTTACCATATTTAGAATGTAAAGGAACAAATTTATACAGATTAAATGCACTAGGTGCTACATTTGACCATGCCAACTTTTCAGATACATCACTATTAAGAGCACTGTTAAATAATTCTAGTTTAGAAAACGTCTTATTTGAAAATGCAGATTTAGATAAAGTAAGATTAAACAATTCTAAAATAAATAAAACAAATTTCAAAAAAGCTTTTCTTTTAGACTTATCTGCAGAAAAATCAGATTTAAGAAATTCTTATTTTGAAGGAGCATATATGAAAAGAGCAAAATTTGGTAATTCAGATCTTTCAGAATCTTATTTTAAAGATATAGAAACATATGAAGCAGATTTTGGAGGTTCTACCTTAGATAGAATAATATTATTAAATTCAAATTGTCAAAGAACAAATTTTGGAGGCTCAAGCATACAAGATTCAGTAATACAACAAACATTATTACTTCAGTCCAATTTCTATGGTTGTAACTTAGAAAAATCTAAAATTTTAAATTCACAATTATACGGAACAAATTTTTCTAAATCTAATACAGAAAAGGCAATTTTTGACAAATCAAAACTAAAAGATTCAATAATATAATAATTTTAGTGAGATAAGCTTTTCTTAATTAATTATTTCTTCTAGGTCGAGAATTATTATTTTGTCTTAGAGATTTTTCACTCCCAAATTTTCTAAAAGACCTACTCCCTCTAGTTCTTTGAAAAGGCCTTGCTCTATCACCTGTTCTAGAATTACTTCTTCTGTCGCTAGATCTAGAATTACCTCTCCTCTGAAAAAATTTCTTTCCATTAGAGCTATTTCTATTTGCATTATTTCTAGAGGATACAGATTTTTGTAAATAAAGTTCTTTAAACTCTGGTTTTTCAACTCTCTCAATATTCAAAGTACCATCTTTATTCACATTTCTAAAGTTATCATAATCTTTACTTCCTAATATTGTAATAGCAACTCCTTCTTTACCTGCTCGAGCGGTTCTACCAATTCTATGAATATAATCTTCTTTTGTTTTTGGACAATCATAATTATAGACATGAGAAACATTTTTAATATCAAGACCACGCGCAGCAACATCAGTACAAACTAAAACAAATTTTTCACTCTCATGAAATTTTCTTAAAACATTACTTCTTGTATTTTGACCCAAGTCTCCATGAAAACTCATAGCATCAATTCCTTGATTTTTTAAATTTCTAGCAACAAAATCAACATTTCTTTTTGTATTTGAAAAAACTAAAACTAAATTTGAAGTTTCTTTTTTTAATAAGTGGACTAAAAGTGAAAACTTTTCATTATCTGAGACATCATAAAAAATTTGTTTTAATTTAGACGGATCAACATAACTTTTCACAAAAACATTTATTGGTTTTAACATATGTTTATCAATAATTCTTTTAATTTCCCAAGAAACAGTAGCAGAAAAAAGTAAAGTTTGTCTTTTTTTAGGACACTCTTTTATTATTCTTTCAACATCAGGTAAAAAACCCATATCAAGCATTCTATCAGCTTCATCTAAAACTAAGGTTTTAATCTTAGACAAATCAATTGTTCTTCTACTAATATGATCTAAAATTCTACCAGGTGTTCCAACAACAATTTCAGCACTAAAGAGATCTTTAATTTGATTTTCTATTGAAACTCCACCATAAACAGAAGTAATTTTAAGATTTTTATATTTACCAAAATTCTTAAGAGAACTAGAAACCTGTTCTGCAAGCTCTCTTGTAGGAGTTAAAATTAACGCTTGTATTCCTTTCTTTTCAACACTATTCTCTATAATAGGATAACCAAAAGCCAAAGTCTTACCACTACCAGTAGCAGAACTACCTATAACATCTTTCCCAGCCAAAACTAAAGGAATTGCTTTCTCTTGAATTTCACTTGGTTCTTTAAAGTTCATCTTTTGAATAATTTTCAAAAAATCTTCATTAAGTCCAAGTTCTTTAAATTTTTCCATTATTTTCAAAAAAGAATTGATAAATCTGTTCTTTAATATAAATTAAACAAAAAATATGCTTTTAAAGCTTTGGTAAAAGAAAATTTATTCTGTACTAAATAGTTTTCTAAACCAATCTAAGATTTTTTGTAAAAAACTGATCCCAACACACTTTTCATCAACACATAAATTAGAATCACATTCAAAATTATTATCACAAAATTCTCCTTCTCCTTTTTGAAGAACAAAATTATATCTATCATCAGAACAATATTTACGATCCTTTCTATATCCTAAATTATAACATTTTTGGTTAAGGATACATTGATCCTTATCACAATTAGTATATCTTAAATCTTCAGGGCTTAAATAACCTAACTCTTCTTGACTAAAAATCTTATGATATATCTTACTATCTTTACATTTAACAAGATGATAATTTCCATTTTTTGAGGTAGGTACAATCTCTACAAAAACTACTTCAACATAATTATCAGATTCACTCCCACCTAAATAATAATCTTTTAAAAAAATTAAAAATTTACCATCTTTTAATTTTTCCTGATAGATTAAAGGTGACTGTTTATTAAATTGAATAACATTCCCTTCTACAGTAAATTTCACAGAACCGTCTTTAAATACTTCCAAATTATATCTATCATCATTATCTTTTGAAGACAATTCTACAAATTCAAAACTATTTAAACCTAAATCAACAATTAAAAAAACTGCAGAATTAAAAAAATTATCTATTGAATCAAAATTAGAATAAATCAATGCTAATTTAACATCAATTTCATCTTCATCAGGACCAGAAAAACCAATTGTCTTAAGTAAATTATTATCATTTAAATCAAATCTTATCTTTAAATCATCTTTAATTAACAACCCTTTAGTATTACTAGGTAATACTTGATAATCCCAAACATCATCGTTAGAAATATTTATTTGCTTATTATAATAATTATTCTCAGATATTTTAACATCTTCTCGACCATTTTCATAAAATTTAGTTACCTTTGTTTTAAGAATCATTTTATTGAAAGATCTACTAAAGGTTTCCATTTCAGGAAGACCCGCCTCAAAAATTTGATAAGACTTATTATCATAAGCAAAATAATATAATTCACCTACATCTAAACATTTTTCCAGACCTAAATTCGAATCATAGTAATGACAGGTTGAACACACTTGAGTCTTAGAATTATCATAAACGGTAGAATCATTATCTAAATAATCATTTGATATATTAGTAGGATACTGAATCTCAGAACGAATAGCAGTATAAGCTCTATTATAGTATATATCTTCAATATATTTCTGGAAAGATTCAAAATTAACAAAATCATCCTTAATAAGATAATCTTTATTAAGTTCATGCCCTTCCTTATTCCTTATATGAACAAGAATAATAGGAAGGATATTAGATTTAGGATGATTAAAATGTTCTAAATCAATATAAATATTATAATTAAATTCTTTAGTAAAATCATTATAAAATTGAATACCTTCTTTAGAAGAAAGATCTACAAATATAAATCCATCTGAATTCCCATAATTAAAGAAATTTTGAATATCTTGATCTTCTTTAGAACCATCTTGTATATTTCTTTTATTACTATCAATATACTGATAAAGACTAGAGTTTTGGTTATATCCATTTATAAAAATAATATGAGACCCATCATTAATTACTTTATTAATTAGTCTATTTTCGGGTTTAGAACAATTTTTCTTTTTCTCAAAGATAAGACTATTTAATTTAGGATAAAAATAACAGTTTAACTCACAATTACTACTAAGATAATTTACTCTATCTTCAGTTTCAAGCTCAATAATAGTGTCTTCATTGTAAAAACGATTACTAGGAAGAACAAAAGTAAAATTAAAAAGATAAGGTATATCATCAAAATAAGTAAAATAACTATTAGAAACATCATGAGTCTCATTTGAGAATAAATAATAACTTCCTTTAATTAAAACAGAAACAGAATATATAGTAAAATTAGAATTAGTTAAATTATAAACTTCTAAAAATTCTATAGAATTAATAGAATCAACATCTAAGTTTATAGATTCACTTATATTTAGGAAAAAGTAATCATAATAATGATACAGAGACTTATTAAGACTATCAAAAGTAGTAGCTGAAGAAAAAAATAAGTAAAAGACAAATAGAAAAATAAATAATAAATATTTTTTCATGGAAGATTAAAGATACACTCATTTATAAATCTTCTCCAAAAAATCTTCACTTCAAATTAAACTTTTTTATTTTTACTAAAAGAAAATTAACAATTCCAATCATAATAAAAAAAGCCAAAAACCAGGAAATAGGATATAAAACAGGAATTATTTCAAAAGGCAAACAATTCTTAAAAACACAATTTACATTTTCAATAGGTTTGGTAAAAAGTCTAGTTAAAATAAAAAACATACTTATTAAAATTAAACTAAGCTTCCAGAAGTCTTTTTTTTGTAGTTTAATAAAATAAATTGATAAAAGAGCTATAGGAATAATAAAAATATGCTGAATAGAAACTATTTGAGAAATTAAAACTCTGGAAACAAACATATAATCTGTAATTCCCCACAAACTTTTGTTGGAAAATAAATGATATAAAAAATCAATAGACCAAATTAAATAAGGAATAAAAATAATATTAAACCAAGCTCCAATTAAATAAGAATTCTTAATTAATATTCCTAAACCTATGAAAAAAAATGCAAAATAAGAAATCCACAATACAGAAGCAGAATCTAAACCTATTATAACATTAAATATTGCAACAATTCCTATAACAATATAAAATATTCCAAAAAATTGTAGATAAAAATCTTTAAAGTTCATAAAATAAAAAATCAATTAAACTATTTAAATTTAAAATAAAATTTCAAAAGCCTTATATATTACACAAACTAAAATAATTCAAAGATGGTGAAAAATAAAAATAATATTTTAGAAATTGAAAAACTAATTAAAAGTGAAAAAAAATGTTTAGCAATGATTGCTCCAAGTTTTATTACAGACTTTAAATATCCCTCAATAATTAATCAACTAAAAGAATTAGGATTTGATAAAGTAGTAGAATTAACATTTGGTGCAAAAATGATTAATAGAGAATATCATCGAAAATTAAAAAAAACTAAAAAATTACTTATATCCTCAACTTGTCCAGGAATAACAACTTATATTGAAAATAACTTTCCAGAATATAAAAACAATATAATTAGAATAGACTCTCCAATGATTGCAATGGCTAAAATTAGTAAAAAAATTTATCCTAATCATAAAATATTTTTCATTTCACCATGTAATTTTAAAAAAATAGAAAGTCAAAATAAAAAAGAAATTGATTATATTATTGATTTTCATCAATTAAAAGAATTATTTAAGAAAAACAATATATACGAAAATAATAAAAAAATTCAATTTGATAAATTTTATAATGATTACACAAAAATATATCCTTTAAGCGGAGGACTTTATCATACAGCCCATATTAAAGGAATTTTAAATAAAAACCAAGTTAAAATAATTGATGGAATTGAAAAATTAAATAAATTTTTAAATAAACCAAATAAAAATATATTATTCTTAGATTGTTTATTTTGTCAAGGAGGTTGTATTGGAGGACCTCATACAAATCAAGAAATAACAATAAATCAAAAAGAGAAATTAATAAATAAATATTTAAAATTAGCAAAAAAAGAAGATATACCTGAATCAAAAAAAGGTTTATTAAAATGTGCAAAAGAAATTGATTTTAAATATTAACAAAAAGTTTATAACTACTATAAAATAGTATTCTTTATGAAAAGTTTAAGAAAAATCGTTTCAGGAATTTTAATTTTATCTTCACTAATTACACCACAAAAAGTAATTAGCCAAATGAATGGTATTTACATACCAAAATATGTTTTTATTTATTTAAATGAGAATAATGAGATTGAAAATGTCACAAAAAATAATTCTGGATATATTTATGATTCTGACCAAACAATTTTAATAGTAAATAAACAAGGAGAGATGTTACCTTGTTCTTCTGAAATAAAATATAAATTAAATAAATTTAACTGCAAAAGAAATGAAAAATTAAATGAAACAGAAATAAAAATAGCAGACCAAATTTGTAAAGAGATTGATTTTCCCTTAAAAAGCATTGAAGATACATTATCTAAATATAAAGTTCCAAATGATTTCCTCAAAAGATTATACCAAATTAAAATAGAAATAGACGGAGATACAAATTATAAAAATATAAAAAATATAGAATATAAATTAAAAACTTAATAATTTTTTAGCATTATTAAAAATATTCTTTTTTACTTCTCCAAAACTTAAATTTTTTATTTTAGCTATTTCTTCAATACTAATTAAAACATTTTTTGGTTCATTTCTAGTCA
The DNA here is from genome assembly GCA_023397215.1 of Nanobdellota archaeon. Classification (GTDB taxonomy): domain Archaea; phylum Nanobdellota; class Nanobdellia; order Pacearchaeales; family GW2011-AR1; genus JAGVXH01. The sequence continues at coordinate 32,628 of JAEWUG010000010.1, forward strand.
TTGCAACAGGAGATAAATATGGAGAATCTGTTTCAGTTAATAATTGATTTAAAGGAACTATATTAACTAACATTTTAAAATGTTCTAAACGAGTAATAACTGCAGGAACAGTTAAAAACCAACCATTATCAATAATTCTTTTAATTAAAGATTTTTTACCATTAAAACAATGCATAATTACTTTTTTACAAGAATATTTTTCTAATAATTCAATACATTCAAGTTCAGCTCCACGAGAATGAATTAATAAAGGTTTATCAATTTTATTTGCTAACTGAATAATTTTTTCAAAATTCTCTTTTTGAGCATTTTTAATTTCTTCATTAACTTTGATGACTTTAAAATCAAGCCCCACTTCACCAATAAAAAGACAGTCATTTTTATGTTCAAAAATCCAATCAAGTTCTAAATCAATATCTAAAGGTAAAATTTCTCTAGGCCCATCATCTTTTAAATTAGGAAATTGTTTAATAATTCCATCAATTGGATAAATCCCAAAAGAAGCAAAAACATTCTCATACATTTTCGACAACTCTAAAACTTTTCTATTCGCAGAACTATTAATTCCAGAACTAACAATCAAAACACTAGACTTTCTTGCATTACTAATAACATCTTCCAAATCTTCTTGAAAATGGTTCATATCTAAATGAGCATGAATATCAATAAATTCATAATCCATAAAAATAAAAACAAAAACATATTTAAAAAATTAAGTAATCCAAAAGCTATAAAAACAAATCTCAATTTTAAATTAAATGACAACAATATTAATTATTTTAATATTATTATGTGCAATACCTTTAGGTCTAATCTTATCTTTAATTACAAAAGATGAAAAAGAAATTTACACAAAATATTTTTACACAATAAAATGGATTTTATTAATATTAACAGCATTTTTTTTAACAACAAATAAAACATATGCACTTTCAACAAGTTTTATTTTAATTACAATTATTTTTTGGGATTCTTCTGAAAAAGTTATAAATTTTATAAAACAAAGACTTAAAAAAGGAAAATTCTTAATAAAAAGGTAGGTTAAAATATGTTATGCAAAGTTTGTTTCAATAAAGATTTCTCTCAAGATATTAAATTAAACAGGAGGATAAAATGAAGTTATATGTAGGTAATTTACCTTGGAGTATTGACAATAAAGGTTTACAAGATCTTTTTTCACAATATAATGCTGAAGAAGCATCTGTAATCCAAGATAAGTATACAAGAAGATCAAAAGGTTTTGGTTTTGTTACAATTTCAGATGATGATTCTGCTAACAAAGCAATTTCAGAAATGAATGAAAAAGAAATTGAAGGCAGAAAAATCAAAGTTAGTGAAGCTCAACCAAGAAGAGAATAAATCTTCTAAAATAAAAATTTTTATTTTTTTATTAATTTTAATTAAAATCTATCTATTAAAATAAGGACATTCATCATATTTCTTAGGCAAAGGGTATATAGGTGAAATAGAATTGTCAAAATCTTCTTCCATAAAAGTAAAACCATGGCAATTTAACCCTTTTTTAGTATAAGCTTTTTCTCCTGGAGAAAAAATACAAATAGAACAAAAACTTTGATAATATTCATTTTTTAAGAAATCTTCTTGTTTACCAAGTTTATCATCTAAAGTTACCATTTTATTGATTTTCACTTAAACCTTTTCTAGTTCTAATTTGAGTAATAATTTTATCTTGAAATTCAATTGGTAATTTCTTAAAACTTTGATTAACTAAACTACTAACACCCCTACCTTCAGTAGTACTTCTTAAATCACTTGTCCAACCAATCATTTCACCAACAGGTAATTCTCCTTTAATTGTAACTCCAGAAGTATCTTGTTCAACATCAATTAAATTTCCTCTTTTTTGTGTAACCAAAGAAGTAATTGCACCCATAAAATCAACTGGAGCCTCAATTTGATGTGTTTGAACAGGTTCATAGATTACAGGATTTGCTTCTTTCATTGCTAATTTAATAGAATCTCTTACAGCAGGATAAACTTGTGCAGGACCTCTATGAATTGCATCTTCATGTAATTTTAAGTCAACTAAACTAACTTTCATCTTTAAACAAGGCTCTCTAGCTAAAGGACCTGCTTTCATTACTTCTTCAAAAGCATCTAATACTAATTCAATAACTTCACCAATATGAACTTCACCTTTTGTTTTATCTAAAAATATATTTCCTTGAAAAATATCCCTATATTGGCCTGCTTCTTCTCTACTAATTCCTAAACCTACTAAAGTTTCATCTAAAGTTTTGTCTTTTTTCTTCATTCTTCCTTCAGGTAAAACACCTTCACTAATTGCTTTAGAAACACTTTCTTCTAAAGGTTCAACTGTCAAGAAGAAACTATTATGTTTATTTGGAGAACGGCCTTCGGCAGGAGTAGAAACTTTTCCAACAGACTCTCTATAAACAATAATTGGAGGACCCATTTGAACATCTAAACCTTTTTCAGTTTTAATTCTATTTTCAATAATTTCTAAATGTAATTCACCCATACCAGAAATAAGTGATTCACCTGTTTCTTCATTAATTTCAATACGTAAAGAAGGGTCTTCTTTTCCAACTTGTCTTAATACTTCAATTAATTTTGGTAAATCAGCAGTTCTTTTAGCAGTAATACTCTTAGTAACAACAGGCTCAAATAAATGTGTAATAGCATCAAAATGATCTATTGGATGTGTACTAACAGTCTCACCAACAACAACATCTCTTAATCCAACAAGACCAACAATATTTCCAGCAACAACTTCATCTAATTGAATTCTTTGTGCACCTTTGTAAATTGAAACTTGTTGTGCTCTTACTTTTTTATTTGCAATATTCATAAATAATTCATCACCTTGCTTAATTTTACCAGCAAAAAGTCTTCCAGCAGCAACCTCACCTGCATGAGGATCAATTACAATCTTAATAGGAACAAATGCAACTTCTCCATCAATATTACAATTAACTAAATCTTTACCAGCATCAGATTCTAAATCACCATGCCAAATTTTTGGAATTCTATATTTTTGAGCCACTTTAGGATTTGGGTGATGTCTAATAACCATATTTAATATAACTTCATGGATTGGAGCTTTTTTTGCTAGAATTTTATAATTTTCTTCACCAGATTCATATGCTTCAATAATTTCTTTAAATGTAATTCCATGTTTTTGCATATAAGGGACACTTAATGCCCAATTATGAAAAGCACTACCAAATGCAACAGTACCATCAGCAACACCTACTTGCCATTTTTGTTTATATTCATCTTCAGCAATTTCAGCAATTAAACGATTTACATCATTAATAATCTTAATAAATCTTTTTTGCATTTCTTCAGGAGTTAATTTAACTTCTCGAATTAATCTATCAACTTTATTAATGAATAAAATAGGTCTAACTCTTTCTTTTAATGCTTGTCTTAAAACAGTTTCAGTTTGAGGCATAATACCTTCACTAGCACAAGAAAGAACAATTGCACCATCAACAGCTCTCATTGCCCTTGTTACATCACCACCAAAATCAACATGACCGGGAGTATCAATTAAGTTAATTAAATAATCTTCTCCTTCTAAATGGTGAACCATAGAAACACTAGCAGAATCTATAGTAATACCTCTTGCTGCTTCATCTTCATGAAAATCTAAACTTCTAGCTTTACCAGCTAAATTTTCACTCATCATACCCGCACCTGCAAGTAAATTATCTGAGAAAGTTGTCTTTCCGTGATCAATATGAGCACAGATAGCAATATTTCTAATATGCTCAGGATTTTTTTGTAACTCTTTTACTTTTGAAGTTAAATCAATAACCATAATATTAAAATTGAATAGATGGTTTAAAAAGTTTTGGATATCAAAAGACTAAAGATTTAAAATTTACAAATAAATAATCAATTCATGAAAGAAATAATATCTATTCCAAGAATCAATGCATTAGGTCTAAAAGGCCCAGAAAAAACACCTGAAATTTTATTAAAAAAAATAAATCATACAAAAATCAATACTGAAAACCAAAATATTTCAAGAGATGAAAAAGAAATTTTTAAAAGAATAAAAGAGAGTTTATCAAAAGATAAAAGAATATTTATATTAGGTGGAGATCATTCAATAACTTATCCATCTGCAAAAGCTTTCTTACAAAAATACAAGCAAAAATCATTTATTATAATCTTTGATGCACATGCAGACTGCATGCCTCCAATGAAAGAACCAACTCATGAAGAATTTTTAGCAGGCTTAGTTAAATTTGGTTGGAATCCTAAGAATATTTGCTTAATAGGTGTTAGAAAAATAGAATCAGAAGAAAAAGAATTTTTAGAAAAGAATAAAATTAAATATTTTAAGACAAAAATTAAAACAGAAGAGATATTAAATTATTTAAAACAAAAAACAAAAAACAAAAAAGTATACTTCTCAATTGATATAGATGTAATCGACCCTAAATTTGCACCTGCTGTCAATTATCCTGAAAAAAAAGGATTAACAAAAAGAAAATTTTTCAAATTATTTAAAAAAATATTAAGTTTAGAAAATTTAAGATTAATAGATCTAGTTGAAATTGTTCTACCAAAAGATAAAAAAAATAAAACAAAAAGAATATCAAAAAAGATAATATATTTAATTAATCACAGTTTTTAATTTAGTATACCCAAAAAAATCAGTAGTATAATTATAAGCTCCTGCATTAAGAAATACAATTTTATCACCAACTTTAGGATTCTTTAATTTAACATTATACCTAAAAATATCATCTCGAGTAGGAGAATTGCCCTTAATCAAATAATAATCTCCTTCTTCATTATCATTTAATTCACCCTCGATAATCATCTTAGTTCCAGTTAAAATAGTATCTAAAGCACAATTATATATTGTCGTATTCAAAATAATATTCTTATCTTGAATTTGAATAATTTCTGTTTCTAATTTTATTGAAGGAGCAGCAATATATCTTCCAGGTTCAATAAATACTTCAACTTGTCTTTCTTTTAACCATTCAATTGTTTCTTTTAATTTTTTAAAAATATAATTTAAAATATCAGAACTATAACTTTTATATTTTACAGGAAGTCCACCACCCAAATTAATAAAATCAAGTCTATCAAAAACTTCACTTAAAATAGAATCATTTAATTCAGAGATCATTTCCCATTCAGAAGTATTTTGACTTTTTCTATGAATATGAATTCCAAATTTATCAATAAATTTATTTTCTTTTTCACGAATAATTAATTCATTAACTCTTTTTGAAGGCAAACCATAAACAAAGTATTTTCCAGTACCAATCCTATTTTCTTGAAATTTCATACGAATTGAAAGATTTATTTTAATATTCAAACTTTTTGCAACACTTAAAATATTATTAAAATCAATTTCATTATCTACTACAAAATTTAGTATACCTTGATGAATTATCCCTTCTAATTCTTCAAAGGATTCTGCTTGTATAAAAAAAATAATTTTAGATTTATCTTTAATCATACAAATTTCATCTTTTGAATGAATAGAAAAAAAAGTTCCTAAATTCAAATTTTGTAGTACATCACCCACTTCATGATTTGTTTTATATGAATAAGAAACACTCAAACCCAAATCAAATAAAGACTTCACTTTTTCTTCAACAATATTCCTATTTAAAATAAATTTAGCATTTGTCATTCAATTCAATTCTCGGATTTAATTCTCTACAAAACGGAAAATTCTCATTCATATTAATAACTTCTCCACAATAAACATCTAAACTTATCAATGTAGGATCTTTAATAGTATTTCCATCAATATCTAATCTTTCCAAACGAATTTTACACTCTAAATAGGGTTTATTCCAATAATATCCTAAAGCTAAATAATTTCCGACCTCTTGCCTTTTTTTATCACATTCAGTTATTGACATTCCTCTCTGAACAGCTATAGGCATATATGGTCTTGAAACATATTCACTAACCGTACTCCCAAAAGTTGCATGTTCTTGTGGAGTATATAAAGAATTAATAGGCTCATTCATAATTTTACCTTCCATAAATCAATCCCTCAGCTTTCATTTCATCTAAACAAGCACTCATTAATAAAGGAAATACAATACTAACATCTCCATTAACTGTCGCAGCTTGACCATCATCTTTTATTTTTCCCCAACTTTTAGCCTCTTGTGTTGTCGCCCCACTTAAAGAACCAGAAGTTGAATGAGAGGTTGTAAGGTATACTGCATAATCAAAACCACCAGAAAGTAAAGCTGCAAAAATAGCATAATGTTTTGAGATAGAACCACCTAAAGAAATTAAACCTTTTTTTTCGTCAAAACTTAAATCAGTTACAATTCTATTCATATCATAAATAGTATCCACAATAAAATCAGGATTCTTTTGTTGAAACATAAACAATTGAAATCCAAAAGCAGAATCAACAATTCCAGGACAATAAATAGGAATATTATTTTTAGAAGCTTGATAAAGAATAGAATTCTCATCATCAATTAATAAACCTAATTCATAAAGTAACTCTGAAGAAGATAATCTCTTTTTTTTATTATAAATTTGTAAAAGTAATTTTGACATCAAGTCCTCAAACTTCATATAACTTTCATTTCTAATTGTTAAATTCCCAACCCTATTCTCACCCCTCTCATGTAATGCATTATCATCTACATAAAAACTTGAAATTTCAAAAGATTCCCCTGTTGATTTAATTAGATCTTCCTCAATAGAACCAGATGTTGTAACTAAAATATTTGGTATACCTAAATGACATAACTGAGCAAAAAAACCTCTTAAACCAGATGTAACCATATTAGACGTAAAAGTAAGAAAAACTTTAGCTTTATCTCTTTTCATTTTCAGAATAACATTTTTAGCTTCATATAACTCTAAAGCTTGAAAGCCTAAATTCCCAAAAGTCTCAACTAATTCAGAAATATTCATTCCTTCTTTCCATAAAAAATCTTTAACTTTTTTCATAATAAAATATAGAAATTAGAGTAAAAACTATGCAATTTAAAATAAAATTGGAATAGCCATTACAACATTCATAAAAAATAATATAAAAAAGAGTTTTTAAGATTTATGTTTTAGAAAAATTAATAAACTTAATTAAAAGAAAAAGAATATGAATATTATTTTTATTGGGATTCAAGGTTCAGGAAAAGGAACACAAGCAAAAGAAGTAGCCAAACAATTAAATTTAGTTCATATTTCTACAGGTGATTTATTAAGAGAACAAAAAGGAAAACTGAAAAAAGAAATAGATAATATAATCAACAAAGGAAAACTTATCCCAGATGAATTAATGATAAAATTACTTAAAGAAAAAATAAAAAAAGAAAATAATAAAGAAGGAATAATTTTAGATGGTTTCCCTAGAACAATTCAACAAGCAAAAAAATTAACAAAAGAAATTAAAATAGATAGAGTAATAGAAATTAAAATTTCAGATAAAGAATCAATTAAAAGATTAATTAATCGTAGAACATGTGAAAATTGCAAAGAAGGCTATAACTTAATTACTCAACCAAAACCTAAAAATCCTAAATTCTGTGACAAATGTGGGGGAAACTTAATTCAAAGAAAAGATGATAATTTAGAAGCTATTAAACAAAGAATAAAAACATATCATAATCAAACAAAACCAATTTTAGATTATTATAAAGAAAAGATAATAAAAATTAATGGAAAAAAGAAAATAGAAAAAATTACAAAGAAAATAATTAAAAAAATTAAAAAATAATCTTTTCTTTTATTTCATTTAAGAATTCCTCTTCTAAAAAATGCAATTTTGAAGGAAGAATAAAACAAAAAGGCAAGTGAATTGAGTTTATATTTCTTAAGGACTCAACAGTTTCATAATAAATTTTTTGTTTATTTGTTCCAGAATTACTAATAACAATAAACTTCTCTAAATTAAAGTTTTTTAAATTACAAGATTTTTCAAGTTGTGTTAAAGCATCATCAAATTTTAAGCCAATGTCTATTAATAATAAAGAATGAGCATTTATTTTTTTATTTTCAAGAATATAGTCTAAAAAAGAATCAGGTTCATATGACTTTTCCCATTTAGGCATAGAAGAAATTTTACCAAATTTATATAATTGTAAACCTGTTTGAGAAATAGATAATAAAATAGATGCATTATGGTAAATTTGATAATCTATTTTATTCTTTTTACAGTCTAAGATAAGAGAACTATGAGTTGTAGCAGACAAAACATCTCCGTAAACTAATAAAGCAATTTTTTTATTCAAAGCTTTTTTTATTAAAAAATCATTTTCAACATTATTCCTATTTAAAACTTCAAAGTCTAAATTTAGTGATTCTTTTAAATTTTCGAGTTCATAAGGAAAATCAACAGTATAACCTTCTAAATAGATTTCATCACATTCATTTAATTTTTCTCTAGCATCACAACTAATAGAATTTAAGTTTAAACCTAATCCTATTAAATAAAGAGTCATAATATATTAATTAAAAAAACCTTTTTAGATTTTTCTAGTTTTAACACACAATAAACTTTTTAAACCAACATTCCTCTTAAATTATATGCTAAGATTAATTTCTTAGTATAAGACGTTTAACTAAATTAAATATATTAATATGGCAAAAGAAAAACCAATAATGAATGTTGTCTTTGTTGGACACGTAGACCAAGGTAAATCTACTACTGTAGGTAGAGTTTTTTATGATGGTGGTGCTGTGTCTGAACAAGAGATGAAGAAATTCAGAGAAGAAGCAGAAAAACATGGTAAACAAGGTTTTGAATTCGCATATGTAATGGATAACCTTAAAGAAGAAAGAGAAAGAGGAGTTACAATTAACTTATCTTATAAGAAATTGATGACTCAAAATTATGAGGTTACTATTATTGATGCCCCTGGCCATAAGGATTTTGTTAAAAATATGATCACAGGTGCTTCACAAGCAGATGCAGCTTTTTTAGTTGTTGGTTGTGAAGATAGTGTTCAACCTCAAACAAAAGAACATGTTTGGTTACTTAGAACTATGGGTGTAAAAAACTTAGCAGTTTTAATTAACAAAATGGATGTTGTTAAATATGACGAAGCAAGATTTAACAAAACAGTTGAGGAAGTAAAATCTGTTGTTCAAAAAGCAGGCTATAAAACAGACAATGTTGTTTTTATCGCTGGTTCAGCTTTAATGGGTGACAATATTGCTAAGAGAAGTGAAAATATGGCTTGGTATAAAGGACCAACTGTATTAGAAAAAATCGACAAATTTCCTGCACCAGAGAAACCTACAAATTTACCAATGAGAATGCCAATCCAAGATGTTTATGATATCACTGGAATTGGTACAGTACCTGTTGGAAAAGTTGAAACTGGAGTAATGAAGGTTGGCCAAAAAATAGTTGTATTACCTGGTAGAAGTGGAACAGGTGTTCAAGGTGAAGTTCGTTCAATTGAAGCTCATCATGAACAACTTAAAGAAGCTGAAGCTGGAGATAACGTTGGAGTAAATTTACGAGGCGTTGGTAAAAAAGATATGGCTAGAGGAGATGTTATTTGTGATGCATCAGCTCCTGCAAAAATTGTAGAAGAATTTGAAGCACAAGTAGTAGTTATTAATCACCCAACTGTAATTGCAAAAGGTTATACACCTGTATTCCATGTTCACACAGCACAAGTTCCATGTCAATTTGTAGAACTAGTTTCAAAATTAGATCCTGCAAGTGGACAAGTAATGCAAGAACACCCTGATTTTTTAAAGAATGGGGATGCTGCTATTGTAAAAATTAAGCCAATTGGAAACCTTGTACTTGAAACAGTAAAAGATAATCCATACATGGCAAGATTTGCAATCAGAGATGCTGGTGTAACTGTAGCTGCTGGAGTCTGTAAATCTCTTGTAGAAAAGAAAAAATAAATTTTTATTTTATTGGGAATCTTTATTATTTTATTCCCTTATTCTCTTTTTTTTATGAAGAGAAAATGAAAAATAGATACTATTTTTAGAGAATATTTATAAACATAAATAGATAGTTATTTGTATGAAAAAAGAGATGAAAAAATTCTTTATAATATTGATTTTTTTAGCAATTTTAACATTTACAATTTCTTATAATTTAGAAAATAAATATAACATAACTGGACAAGTATTTAGAACATTAGATTTAGAACAACCAACAATTGATAGTTGTGCATCACAAAATCAAGGACTAGAAAATAATAAAATATATGATTTAACATTAAATGTAAATGCAGAAAATATTTGTATAAATTTAACAAATAAGAATAATATAACAATTGACTTAAAATCACATACAATAATAGGAAAACAAAATTACCCAACAATATACTTAGATAATTGTCAGAATATAACTTTTTTAGGAGGAAAAATAACAAATTCATCAAATGCTATTCACATAAAAAATTCAGAAGAAATTAATTTTATGAATACAATAATAGAAAACACATCTATTGAAGGTATAAAATTAGAAAATAGTGAAGAAATTAATTTAACAAATATTATTTATGATAATAAAAATTTGGGTGATCTAACTAAATTAAATAATTGGGATGAAATTTCTCCTATTGATGTTGGAACACTCTCTTCTATTTCAATTTCAAGTGATGGACAAAAAATATTAATTAGTAGTAAAAATGGTAAAGTTTATCTATCTGAAAATTTTGGTCAAACTTGGAATGAAAAACAGACTATAGGAGATTGGGTTGCAACAGCAATGAATAGTAATGGTTCAACTATGTTATTGGCTAAAAATGGTTCATCCATTTATTTATCAACAGATTCTGGTTCTACATGGTCAACACCAAGTATAACAAATACTATTAACTCAAATTGGGCAGCAATTGGAGTAGCAAAACAAGTTAATACAATAATAGCATTAGAAAAAAGTGGACAAGTTTACAAATACAACGGAACTCATTTTAATAATGTAACAAATGAAACAAAAGATTGGAGAGATTTAACAATAACAGGATTACATAATTTGATTTTTGCAGTAGCATATAATGATAAAATTTACAAATCTACAAATAGTGGAGATACTTTTGAAAATATAACTAATGAATCAAAGAATTGGTATACAATATCTATGTCATTTGATGGATCAAAAATAATTGCTGGAGAAAATCCTGGAAGACTTTGGTATTCAAATAATACAGGAATAAATTGGTATGAATTAAAACCTGCAGGAGATGTAAATATGAATTGGGAAACAACATCTATTTCTGAAGACGGAAATAAAATTCTTGCAGGTTCTGGAACAAATAATGCAAGAATTTATTTATCTGAAGATTCAGGAAAAACATGGACAGAGATGCAACCATTAGGGGATACTGACCAAAACTGGAAAGCATCAGCAGTCTCAAATAAAAGTAATATTTATCTAGGAATTCAAGACGGGTCAATATATCAATATTCAAAAAAAGGAATTATAATAGAAAACACGAATTCATCTTTAATCAAAGATAATACTATTTCAAATATTGACCAAGCAATAAAATTAACAGGTTCATCAAATCAGAATATAATTGAAAATTTAAAAACACAAAATACTATTTATTCTATAAAAGATTTAACAACATTATCATATCAAAATTATTTAAAATTTTCAAATGAATATGGTAATTTTATTTGGGCAAATGATTCTATAAACCAAGATTTAACAACAACAAAACAATTTAATATTTTAAATCCTCAACAAATGAAAATATCCCAAAATAATATTTATGTTAATGATACATACTATAATTTATTAAATGAATCAATAAATATTACTTTTTATAGAACCGATGATTGGCAAGATTATATTTTTATTTTAAAAAGCAGTGAAACTTGTATGCCTGATTGTATTGAAAGATTTAGAAATGTAGAGAATATATCTTTTAAAACAACATCACTAGGGAATTATTCTATTAATGGACCTATAGAAATTAATAGTTGTCAAAGTCAATACTTCTTCAAAGATTATAGAGTTTATACATTAAGTCAAAATATTGATAACTTTAATAGTGCTCAAAATTGTTTTATGATTGAAGATAATAATAATATAACTTTAGATTTAAAAGGACATTTTGTGAGATCAACACATTTATCTGCAGGAAGTGGAATATTAATATTAAGATCAGAAGGAATAAATATTAAAAATGGTGAATTAATTAATTTTACACAAGGAATTAAAATAGAAAATTCAAAAGATAGTTTAATAGAAAATGTAACTCTTAAACAAGGAAGAAAATATGGAATTAATTTATTTGACACAAACTCAAATACTGAGAACAATATCTTATCTAATTTAAATTTTGAGGATAATAAGGAATTTTCTATATTTGACGAGACACAAATAACCGACTTAAATTATTTAATATACAATAACTCTTATGGTACTGTCGAATGGGCAAATAATAATCTTTACCAGAATTTAAGTTTTGAGAATAATTTAACAAAGGAAAAAAATATATTAATTAAACCATCAAACATTTTTTTAAATTTTACAAATGTAGATGAAAAAATAAATTCAACAATAAATTTAACATTTTATAATGTAGGAACAGATAATTATAAAAGAAATAATGAAACTTGTTTAATATGTAATGATATTGCAGTTGGATTAGAAATTGCAACAATAAAGTTCAATACAACTAATGATGGAAATTACACAGTTGAAGAAATTGGTTATATTAATCAATGTGGTTATTCTAATTGGTTTAATGGCGGGAAATATATCATTAATCAAAGTATAGAGTCAGAAGGAGATTTATGTTTTAATATAACAAATAATAATGTTTTATTAGATTTAAATAATACAATAATAAATTCAACTATTCCACAAACAAATAATGGGATTAGAACAAATAAAACAAATATAACTATTAAAAATGGAATATTAAAAAACTTCAATGAATCAATAAAGATAGAGAATGCTACAAACATTTATTTACAGAATATAACTTTTAACAATAATTCAAATGATTTAATAATAAACAATTCAACAAATATAACTTTGAAAGATTCGCATTTTCAAAACACCTTCAATAAAATAATTTATTCTACTAAATCTGTTTTATTAGATATCACAAAAATAAAAATAGATAGTTTTTTAGGTGATTCAAAAAATATAATTGACTTAAATCAAGTAATAAACTCAAGCATATCTCAAATTAATTTTACAGACAATAGAACAGGAAATACTTTTTTATATTTAGAACAAGTAAATAATACTATAATAGAAAAAATAAATTTAGAAAACATAAGCCTAATAGGAATCAATATAAAAGAATCAAATGAGAATCACATAAAAGAAATTAATATTACTGAAAAAGAATTTGATCAAACAACAGCAATAAAACTTAATCAATCTAATGAAAATTTAATTGAATCAATAAAAATAGAAAATGTTGAATATAATTTTAATATTTCAAATTCAGAAAAGAATTTGTTTAAAGATATAAATTTAATAAATCCAAAAAGAATTGGAATTTTCTTATTAAACTCAATTAATAACACTTTAAATAATACTATTATAACTAATAATTTAGAAAATGAAAATACAGGAATTGTTTTATATAATTCATCTTACAATAATTTAAATTCAACAAATATAAATAATTTATCAGTAAGTATTAAATTAGAAACAAATAGCCAAAATAACCAAATTAAGAACTTAAACTCAATTTCTAAAGAAAATTCAATAATAGATAATTCTGGATTAGATAAACAAAATTATTTTTATTATGAAAATATTTATGGAAAAATAAACTGGATAAATGAAACTTTCTTAAAAGATTTATCTTTAGAAGAGGATATTACTTTTCCAGGAATAATCTCTCTTGGAGAATTACAAGCCAATATTTCATCAAGTATTTTAAAATTAAATACTACAATGGAAATTTTATTGAAGAATACTAAAGGTTATACAGAATTATTTCATTTTAATTTAACCCGAAATAATATAGAAGATACTGAATCTGAAATAAAATCTCTTGATACAAATGAAATAATATTTAATACAACAACAAGTGGAAATTATTTAATTAAAGATACAATAGTAGATACATCAATAGAATCTTGTCAAGAAATAATCCACCCAAATAAAATTTATCAAATAATGAATAATATTAATAGTGAAGAAGAAAAATGTTTAATATTAAATGCAAATAATATAACAATTTTAGGAAATAATAAAAGAATTAATGGAACTAATGGTATTGCAATTTATGTTAATGCATCTAATATCACAATTCAAGATTTTTATTTAATAGAAAATTTTGAAACAGCGATTTATATTTCTCCAAATGTTAAAAATACTTTAATTAAAAATTTATACACAAATAATGTCTCTTACTCAATCTTAGATGAAAGTTTAGATGAAAATAAAAATAATATTACTTATGAATCATCATACTCTAAAATTAAGTGGTTAGATGAAGATTTATCTCAAGATTTAACAATCACAAACGAAATTCAAAGAGGAAATGATATTTCTTTAAATGAAAATTATATCTTTCTAAATAATACTAAATTATCTAAATTAAACAGACAATCTAAAATTATTTTTAGTTTATGGAATAATGAAGTTCTTAATTTAAATATTTTAAAAAATGGTTCTACTTGTAGTAGCAGTATATGTTTAGGAGTCGAAAATGATAATAATAATTTAATTTTAGATGTTAATGAATGGGGAAATATTTCATTTAGTGGTTGTGGTGATAGAATAATTAATGGAGATGAAGAAGAATGTGAAGCATCAGACTTTATTGATGATAAAACATGTTATGATTATGGTTTTAATTCAGGTAGTTTATCTTGCTTTGATAATTGTACTATTGATATTTCAGATTGTGAATTAGTAGAAACTATTACTCCACCAAGTTCAGGTGGAAGTACTGGAACAACTACAAATACAACAACACCAACTACAGGAACAAATACAACAACACCAACTACAGGAACAAATAATCAACCTTCATCAGGAGAAAACTTAGAAAATCCTAATTCATTAAATTTATCTCTAATAATTGGTATTTCTATCGGAATTTTAATATTAATAACATTATCATTAGTGATTATTTATACAAAAAAGAAATCTAAAAATAAAAACAATACACAAAAAAATAATACACAAAATATTCAAAGAAAACCAATTGTATTATCTCCTCCAAAAGCCCCACAAATTATGAAAACAGTAAACCAAAAAAATATGACAAATAATCAACTACCAAGAAATAATATTCCAAGGAATAGAATACCACCAAGAAATCCCTTACCACCGCAAATTCAAAATAAAATAAATGAAATGCCAAAACCTAAGCCAATAATAGAAGAAAAAAAAGAACTCACAAATGAAGAATTTAAGAAAAATAAAGAAAATGATATTAAAGTAAAACAAAAAATCAAAGAATTATTATTAAATGGACTAAATCAAATAAAATCAAGAGATATAAACCAAGCAATAGAAACTTATAAAAAAATAAATATTGAATATCAGAATATGTCTGAACATAATGATGCAGTTTATGATACAGTAGTAGAGTTTTACAAAAGAATAAGAGATTTAAAAGAATAATTAACTCTTTTCTAAGATAAATTTTAAATCATCCCAATTTGAGATTAAATAATCAGGCTTTTCTTTAAGTAAGATTTTTTTACTAGACCAAGAACATTTATTATAAATTGCTATAGAATTCATTTTGACAAAATGAGCATAATTAATATCACTAAATCTATCCCCAATATAGAAAGTTTCTTTTCCTTTAATATTATACTTTTTTAAGAGTTTCTTTAACATTTCATCCTTAGTCTTAAAAGACTCAGATCCAAAGATATCATAAAATAAACCTTCTAATTTTAATTGTTTAATTGATGCTTTCAAAAAAGAAGATTCTGAATTACTTACAATAATCAACTGATAACCCTTCTTTTTTAAATCCCACAATGGTTTTACATCACAACACAATTTTAATTTTGATAATTTCTTTTTATTAATAATAGCAGAATAAAATTTTCTTCTAATTTTACTTGCAGAGACCCTTTTAATTCCTAATCTCATTAAAATCTCTTGAATTTTA
>JAEWUG010000012.1 GCA_023397215.1 Nanobdellota archaeon
ATATTCAAGTGACCTACATCCCAAGTCATACCAATTTTTTCATGAGCAATTTCTTCAGCCTTCTTTTTATCCATTCTTTTTTCATTAATTAACCAATTTGTAAATTTTTCTCTAGATTTATCAACAATTTCTTTCATTTGATCTCCTCTAGAAAAAGCCATACCTTCATACATATTTTCAATTGCAATCATTGGAGAACCTTTTTTAAATTTATCATAAGATCTTATTGCTAAATCACCAAAAGTATCTGCTGTTTTATCTAATGCAAAGACTTCAACATCTTCATAAACTTTAGGAGAACCAAAATTAGAATCTATCTTACCTGTTTTAGGATCTATTTTAGGTGTAGTAATAGTATTTAACTTTTGAATAGATTCTTGGAGAAGACGATTATAATTAATAGGAGCTAAAATTTCATCTCCTGAAAAATAATTTAATTTATTAGAATAATCTCTAGCTAAGTTCTTTAATTCTTCTCTTTGTTTATCACTACCATATTTAAATGCCTTTTCAAAAGCATTATGAAATGTTAATTGAATATTATCATTAAATATTTGGGCTTGTTGAATTTTTGAAATCGCTTCTCTTTGACCATGATCTAATTCAATTTCTTTTCCTGTTTCTTTATTTATAATTTTATTTTCTTTAATTATTCCATTTTTTAATTCATCCTGTAAATAAGGTAAAGTTCTATAAAACACGTCTTCAGCATTTTTACTTTGAGTCGATAATTCAGTTAAAGTATTATGCCATTCAGTATCATTAAGAATTTTAATTTGATCGTTTACTCTCGAAACATAACCTGCTTTATTTAAATCAGTAGTATTTTGTTTTGCAACTCTTAAAGGAGTAAAATATTCTTTTTCTTTTAATTCTTGAATTTGTCCTGTCTCTTGATTAATAATACCTAAAGTTCTTTTATTTACTTCTCCATCTTTACTTTTTGTCCAAGTAGCACCAGGTATACCATTACTCGAGTGAAAAACAATAGGTATATTCCCTTTTTTATCTAGCTCATATGCTTTTTCAATACTCTCAAACATTCTTCTTTTATTATTTTCAATTTCAGGTTGTCCACCCCATCCTCTTTCTGTAAAACCTGCAGCATCAATTAATGGACCATGAACACTAGGTTTTACACCAGCCATTTTCATTAATTGTCTCATCTCTTTGAAATGTTGTTTTGGAATAGTCTCAGCACTTTCAGGATTTAACATTGTTACTTCAAAGGCCTTAACTCCTTGTTTTAATGCATTAACAGTTTCACCAACTTGATTAGATGTCTGAGGAGAACCAGGATAACCTAAACCTGAAGTACTCTTTAAATTATATCCAGTAATACTATCTGGATTAAAAGAAGAATATTCCCCTCGATAATATGATTCTTTATTATATTCTACCATTAAACACCTCTATGATTAAATAACAAAACTAATATATAAAGATTACCAATAAATTTTAACGAAGTCTTATGCTTTCTAAATTTTTAGGAACAATTGTTTCAATTCTCTGAGAACGATGTAAACTTGAAGCTAAGTCTAAACACTTAGATTGCTCACCATGATTAATAATTATTTTTCTAGGTTTTGGTTGAATTGTCCCAATAAAAGCCATTAATTCATTTCTAGAAGCATGACCAGAAAAACCATCTACACTTAAAAATTTGAGTTTTATAGGAACTATTTCTTCTTTACCATTAACATTAAACACAGCTTCTTTTAATCCTTCTTTAATTTGTCTTCCAAGTCCTCCAGGAGGTTGATAACAAGATAAACATAAACCATTATGTGGATTATCAGCAAATTCTCTTAAATATTCTACAGAAGCACCACCAACTAACATACCACTCGTTGCTAAAATAATACAAGGTCCACCTTCAATTACATTTTTTCTCTCTTGAGAAGAACCTACTTGAACAAAAGAATCACTTAAAAAAGGATTTTTATCTGCAAAAATATTAGACCTAACATTATTACTCAAATAATCAGGATAAGCTGTATGAACTGCATTAATATCCCAAATCATCCCATCAATATAAATAGGAACTTTAGGAATTTTACCTTCCTTTATTGCATTATCTAATAAAAGCATTTTTTCTTGAGCATGTCCTGTACCTAATTCAGGTAATAATACTTTTCCTTTCTCAGTTAAAACTTCATTTACAAAATCAATTAATTCTTTTTCAGATTCTTTCGCAGAAGGATAATTATCACTTTTACCACCATATGTAGCTTCCATTTGCAATGTTTCTAGACGAGGAAAATAAGAAGTTGCAGGCTCAAGTAATCTTGTTTTGCCAAATTTAATATCCCCTGAATAAATATAATTATGAAGACCATTTCCAATATTAAAATGAATCATACTACTTCCCAATGTATGACCTGCATTATAAAAAGTAATTCTAATATCAGGTGTAATATCTGTTACTTCACCATAATCTAAAATAATAGAATGTTTTACCATTTCTCTTACATCACTTGAACGAAATAAAGGAACAGCTGCTTGTTTATATGCAACACCAATAAAATCTAAAGCTAATAAAGCAGAAATATCTCTAGTAGGAGGAGTCATATAAACAGGGCCTTTATATCCCATTTTATATAAATAAGGAATTAAACCAGAATGATCTAAATGAGAATGACTTAAAATAATTGCATCAACACTAGACAAATCTAATTCAGGAGCATCTAAATAAGGAAATTGATTTCTACCATTTGAAGAAACATCAATACCACAATCAATTAAAATTCTTGAAATTGGAGTTTGTAATAAAAAACAACTTCTACCAACTTGTCTTGCTCCACCTAGAGAAGTTAATCTAACCCACTCTTCAATTTTATCAGAACTCCACTCTTTGTAAATTTTTTCCCCAATAGAATTTAGGAATTTTTTACGATAATTATTATCTAAATATAAAACTTCTCTTATTTTATCTGTAATCTTTGATTTTATAGCAGAACTTCTCTGAACAATTGGTGTCCATAATGTATTAATTTTAATCTCTTTAAGTAAACTACCTGCTTTACCAATAACTAAACCAGGTTTTTTTGCTTCAATAACAACAATACTTCTTTGATGATCAAATAAAACTTGAGTTAATTCTGCTTCTTCAGGAATAATCTCTTTAATTTTCTTTTCTGTAAAATCAGTTTCCATTAAAACACTCTTATCTGCTCTTAATTCAATTCTTTTTTTAATTTTATTAACTACTGCTTTAACTTCATCGTCACCATTT
This sequence comes from Nanobdellota archaeon, assembly GCA_023397215.1. Lineage (GTDB taxonomy): Archaea > Nanobdellota > Nanobdellia > Pacearchaeales > GW2011-AR1 > JAGVXH01. The sequence goes on from JAEWUG010000012.1 coordinate 3,236, forward strand.
TTGAAAAAACTAACATCATTAGTATAAACAACAATATTTGCTCCTTCATAAATAGTAGTTTTAACTACACCTTTAGGTAATTCTTCTTCGATTGTTTTTAAGATATCTGCCATATTAAATAATTAAAAAAATATTTTTTATTTTTCATCAATATATTTCCATTCACCTTTTTGTTTGGAAACCTGTTTAATGCCCTCTTTAGTTATTGCATAAACATCTATACCATAACCAGAAGCTGTATCTCTTTCAGTTGCAGATTTAATAGAGTCTGCTGCTAATTCTATTGCCTCTTTAATTGATAAATCTTCTTTATAACGATTTTCTAATAAACCAAGAATATAAGGCATACCACTACTAAAATTAGCATCAAAGTCCTCTACTTTCATAGTACTACCAGCAGGTTCAACAGAATAAAGCTCGCAACTACCATCCTGATTAACACCACCAACCATTAAACCAGCAACAAATTGAATCATAGAAGGTTGTCTAATATTTTTATATAATATTAAAGCAATTAAATTAGAAGCTTCTTTTACACTAGGTCTTTTTTTATCTCTCATTTCCTTTAATTTTAATTCAGCCCTAATTAATTTAATAACATAATCAATATCAGAAGAAACACCTGTTCCTGAAATTACAAGATAATTATTAATTTGAACAACTTTTTTAGCATTTTTATTCATCACAATTTGTCCGCCAGCTGTAGCTTTTCTATCTCCAGCCATAACTACACCATCTTTACAAACAAGCCCAACTAAACTAGTTCCTGTTTTTAGAATAGTTTTATCAATTTTTTCATTCATTTTAGAGAAAACTCCAAGATTTATAATTTATTTAAGAAAAGTTATTTTTTAAGTGTTTTGGTTCTTACAAAGCTTTTATTCTGTACTAAAACTTAAAAACCTCTTTTAATACATCATTTTAATTAAATTAATTTAATTACAAAGATAAAATGAGTTATGAAGAATTATTAAACAAAGCATACAATGCTGTCAAACTAAATCTTGAAGAAATAGATCATCAGAGATTTGAAATCCCAAAAATAAAAGGACATCATTTAGGAAACAAAACAGTTATAACAAATTATACTCAATTAGTTACTCATATCAGAAGGGAACCAGAACATTTAATTAAATTTTTAACAAAAGAATTAGCTTGTTCAATAGATTTCCAAAATGAAAGAATAATATTATCTAGAAAACTTTCAAGTAAAGAAATAAATGAAAAAATTGAAAAATATATCAACCAATTTGTAATCTGTCAAAAATGTAAAAAGCCAGATACAGAAATAAAAGAAGAAGATAATAAAAGTTTTATACATTGTTTAGCTTGTGGAGCAAAATATCAAATTTATAAATTATAAAAAGGAGGTAAAAATGGAAGCATATTGTGTTAAATGTAAAGCAAAAAAAGAAATGAAAGACATAAGTATCACACAAACACCTAAAGGAGGTTATATGGCAAAGGGAAAATGCCCTGTTTGTTCAACAACCATGTGTAGAATTATGTCTAAAGAAAATGCATTAAAAGCAATCAGTGACAAAGTTGCTAAAAAAGCATTTTAAATCAAAATAATTTTTAATTTTTTATCCTCTTTTTTTAATTAGTGAATTATATATTTTAGCTTACATATAATTTTAAATATAAAAGGTGTATCAATATAATATGGTTAAGAAAAATTTGAAAAATATTCTTCTTATCACATTAGCAAGTGTTGGAATTTTAAGTGGAGGTTATCTTGTTACAAAAGATTCTTTTAAGCAAGGTTATATACAAGGAGCATATGATATGCAAAAATATTGGGCAGAAAAATCACCAGAAACTCACAACAAATTATATAATAGTTTTAAGTATTCTGGACAAGAAAAAGTTAGACTTGATGTTTTGAGAAATTTAACACCATTAGAACAAGCAATTTATGATTACCAAAAATAAAGATTAGTTTTATAAATCTCAAAGTAAATTTTAGAATTATGAAAGATTATTTAATAAAAATACATAAATCATATCGTTTTGTAGTAGCAATTTGTGATAAAGATATTTATGGAAAAAAGTTTGAAGACAATGAAATTCAAATGGATTTAACAAATAATTTTTTTAATGGAGAAGAAATTAATAAAGAAGAATTAATCAAGTTAATTAAAATTTATAATCAAGAAGATGCAACATTTAATATTGTCGGAGAAAAATCAATTGAATTAGCTCTTCAAACAAAAATCATTTCAAAAGAAGGAATTAAAAAAATTAATAATATTCCTTATGCCTTTATACTTCTTTAATTTTTAGAAGAATTTATAAAGAAAAAAATGATTCTCTAATTATGATAAATAATTTCAAAGATAACTCTAACGAACCAAAAGATGAAACAAAAATAAGAGTTAAATTACCAAAATCAAATGAAGTAATCGGAGTAATTACTCAAAGATTAGGTAGTTCTAGAATGTATGTTTCGTGTATGGATGGAAAAACAAGAAACTGTAGGGTACCAGGAAGCAAAAGAAGAGGACTTTGGTTAAAAGAAAATGATGTTGTTTTAATAAAACCTTGGGAATTTGATGATGAAAAAGGAGATTTAGAATATAAATATACTCCAATTGAAGCTGAAAGATTAAGAAGAATAGGTCAATTACAAACAAGTACAGAAGAATTCTAATATGGTAAGAACATTAAATATTGAAAAAAAAAGTAAAATAAAGAAAATAATTCCAATATTAGAAGATAAAATAAAAATAAAATTTATATTAAATAATAATATAAAAATAAAAGGTACAGAATTAAATGAATTCTTAACAGAACAAATAGTTTTAGCAATTGATTTTGGTTTTGATTTAGATGACGCTCTTCTTCTTTTAAGACAAAATTATTTATTAAAATTCATAGATCTAAAAGAACACACGAAAAGACATAATCTAAAAGATGTAAGAGCAAGAGTTATTGGAAGAAATGGTAAAGCAAAAAAAACAATTGAATATTTAACTGGAAGCATAATCATAATAAAAGATAACACAATAGGTTTAATTGTAGATGATATACATTTAGATACAACAACTCAAGCAATAATTTCATTAATACAAGGTTCAAAACACAGTAATATCTTTTCGTATCTAGAAAAACAAAATAAAAATATAATTGAAGATGATGACTTAGGAATAAAAGAAAATTTTGAGAAATATTCGCCAGAAGAATTATAATCCCAAAACTTTAAATATCTTCAAAAATTTTAATCTGTATTCAGTTTTGCCCCTGTAGCTCAGTAGGTAGAGCGCACGGCTGTTAACCGTGTTGTCGGAGGTTCGAGTCCTCCCGGGGGCGTTTTGTGATAAAAAATGAGAAAAGACTTCTATATTAATAAATTAAAAAGAATTAAAGAAAATCTTCGAAAATTTATTAAAGATACAAATAATTTAACTATATCCATTTTTATTTTAATAATAGGATTTTTAATTATTTTATTACAAGGAAATATATTAATGTTAATATTATATATATTAACTCTTCTATGGATAATATTATTTAATAGTGCTATATTTATCAAAAATCCTTTTTATTTATTAATAACTTTTATATCTTTATTAATTGCAAATGCATTTAGACCTCTTTTAACCAATAGCCTTAATTCATTAGAACAAGGGAATTTATTAATGTTTTTTATTTATTTAATCGTCTGGGTTTTGATTAAAATAAGAATCTTAAAAATGAAAAAAAATTCAAAGAATAAAACCTTTTAATGCTTCAAATTATTCTTGTTATTTTTCTTAATTAATTTTTTCTTAATTTTATCTTCTTTTTTTTGTTTAAATTTTAATGTTTCTTCATACAAAAATTTAGCAACTTCATCACTAACTTTTATTCCTGTAAATTCTTCAATACTTTCTAAAGCAGGACTTAAATTAATTTCAATAACAGAAGGTTCTTTTGAATTTAAGATATCAACACCACAAAGATTTGCTCCAATACACTTCGCAGATTTAATTGCTAATTTTTCTTGTTGCTTTGTTAACTTATGTAATTCTCTTTTTCCACCAGCATGGATATTTGCTCTAAATTCTCCTTCTGTAGCAATTCGCTTATAAGAAGCAATTATCTTTTTACCTGCAACAACAACTCTAATATCAGAAGTTTTATCTGTTTTAACAAATTCTTGGATAATATAGGGCCGCTCAAAAGTTTCAATAATATCTAAAATACCCTTTGCAGATTTTTCACTCTCAGCAATCATAACACCTTTTCCATGAGTTCCTGATTGAAGTTTCATTATAATTGGATAACTAACATTTTTTAAGATTTCTTTTGCAATCTTTGTATTTGGAGTATAATAAGTTTTAGGAATATTTACTCCTTCTTCTTGTAATTGTAGAAGAGTCAAAAATTTATCATGACCTACTGAAAAAGCCTTAGAGTAAATTGGCATATAACTTTTTTTAGAATAATATTGTGCTATTGCTCTCTGAAGAAAAGCATATTTAAAACTACCTCTAATATATAGACAATCATAAGTATCGAGGGGTTTTCCTTTATATGTAATAATCTTTTCTAAATCTGTAAGACGAATATCAAACTTTTTTAAATCTAATTCATCCACAACATCAAAATAATTTTTACAAGCTAAAGCTACTCTTTTACTACTTCTTCCACCCAAGCTAATTATTCCGATATTCATTTTCTACAATCAATGATAAAATTTTTATTTAATACATTTCTCCCAATTAAGATAGGATATTTCATTGTTTCTCTATTTGAGACATTAAAATAAGTCTTAAAGGTTCTATTTGCTATTTTAATTTTTAATTTAACTACAATTCTTTTATCCAAACCATTTGATTGTTTTACAGTTGTTAAATTTAGAGAAGGTAAATTATACTTTTTTACAATACTTTTACAAATAGAATTTTTAGAAGCTCCTGTATCAATTCTAGCTAGATATTTATCATTACCAATAACTACTTCTTCAATACAACCAATAGTTGAAATAACATTAGAACTGTTATCTAAAAGAGGAAAACTTTCCTTTTTCATAAAATCAAAATGATTAATTGTCTTTAAAAGCTTTTAGATTTAAGAAAATTAAGAGATTAAAGAATTAATTAAAGAGATTATATCCTTTGAGAGATCATCTCTTTTTAATATATCCTGGATAGTAATAATATCTTGTTTTAAATATTCTTTAATTTTAGATTTAGGTAAAGGCAAAATGGTTATAGGATAAATTTTTTTTGTCTCAATTAATTTTTCTAAACTTTTATCAAAAGGATATTTCCACCCCAATAAGTTTAAACCAACTCCATTAGAATATTTAATAACTTGAGGAGAAAATTTTGTATTTGTGGCCAACAAAACCTTATTAAATTTGTGATTTAAGTCTAAAAATCTAGCATAGACATAAAGAGCAGTCTGAATTGATATCCCTAATTCAAAACGACTAAAATGTTTACATTCAACCATTAATTTTTCACTTTCTTTAAATGCACTAACATCAATTTCATGTTCAACAAAATTACCTTTAACAAATTGATTTAATTTAATTTTATAACCTTCTTCTTCAAGAAGCTTTGCAATATATTTCTCAAAAACATAACCACCATTATTTAAACTCAATTCAAAAATAGATTGTTTTAGATTATATCTGGTACTAGAATAATTATTTATTTTTTTTAATTCCTTATACACAAATTTAAAAATTTCATTTGTTGAAATATCCTCATATAAAATTAAATTCAATTTTTCTAAAACTTTTTTTATAGATTCGCCATCTGCTCCTGAATTTTTCATAGAAAGGATTACTTTATTCTCATCATAAACTTCTTTTTCACCATTTTTTTTAATAATATGGATTAATCTCATTAAAAAATAAAGATGATTTAATATAAAAAACTTTAGAAAATAGCGGGGGATGGATTTGAACCAACGACCTCGAGGTTATGGGCCTCGCGAGCTAACCAAACTGCTCCACCCCGCTATATATTAATTATAATATATTAAAATTGACTTTTAAAATTATCGGAAAACAAAAAATAGATAATCTTTAAAAATATATGAATCTTAAATAATACATCAATAAAAAGGAGGTCTAAAATGAAACAAAAAAAATTAACAGATAAAAAAGATATTCCTGAAGGAATTTTAATTATATCTTTTGTAATATTCGCAAGTGCTGTTTTATCTTTAATAGGAGGTTCATTATTTATTAGTTTAGCAGATAGTCCTAAAGAATTATTGCAATCTTTTAATTTAAGTTCAGGTATACTTCTATTTGTAGGAATATTATTTTTAGCCTCAGCAACATTAAATTACTTTATTGCAAAAGGTTTAATGAGTAAAAAGAGATGGTCTTGGTTAATTATGTTAATATTTAGTGGTTTTTCAATTATTTTAAATATTATCAATTTATTCAACCAAGCATTTTATAGTAGTTCTTTTGGAATATTATTTAGTGGTCTAATATTCTGGTATTTAATTAATCCAAAAACTGCAAAACATTATAATTAATTTTTTACCTCTTTATTTTTTTAGAGGTTCTTTATTTTTTTAAAAATCAAATTTTATTGAAGAATTAAATTCACCAGAAATATTTTCTAACATTTTTTCTTTAACCTTATCAGGATTATAATACCAAGCTTTATGACCTAATATCCAAGATAATTTAATGAAAGCAGTTTCAGATAACATGTCTTCTAAATAAACAACACCAGTTTTTTGAATTTGTCTTGCACTTGAATAAATATTTGGGTTTAATCTCCCATAAATTGTTTGAGAAACAGCAAAAACATAAATACCTTTATCAATAATTTGTTTTAATTTAGGTATCCAATTATATTTTGCATCTTTTCCTGGAATTTGACCAATACCTGCAACTTCTAAAATTAAACCTTTATAACCTTCTTTTAAATAATAATCTAAAATATCTGGGTTTTGTCCAGGAAGAATTTTTATTACAGCAACTTTATCTGAGAATACAGAATCAATTTTAACTTTCTTTTTTTCATTTTTAGGATTAAAATTAGTTAAAATTTCTAAATGTTCTAAAGAAATTCTAGCAATAGGATTTGTATTTATTGGTTTAAAAGTATCTCTTCTAGAAGTATGCATTTTTCTAACCTTATTCGCTGGTAAAGCCAAACAAAACTCATCATTTAAATTTTCATGACCAACTAAAACAATTTCTGCAATTTCACTTGTTGCATATTTACAAGCACAAACCAAATTTAAAGAAGCGTCACTACTTGCTCTATCAATAGACCTCTGAGAATAAGTTAAAGCAATAGGTTTATTCAAATTCTTAATTGAAAAAGATAAATAAGAAGAAGTATAATGTAAAAAATCAGTACCATGAGTAATTACAATTCCATCAATTTTTGGATCATTCAAATATTTTTCACAAACTTGTGTTAATTTTTTCCAATCTAAAAAAGACATATCCTCAGAAAATTTCATAAAAGGTTTTTCAATTTTTACAATATTACAAATTTCTTTTATTTGAGGAGATAAATTCAAAATTTCTTCTTCATCTGTTGAAATAACTCCTCCTGTTTTAGGATCTAACCTTGAAGAAATAGTACCACCTGTAATTATCAAAACAATATTTTTCAAATCTTTATTTCTCTTAATTTCAAATTTATTTTTAGTTTCATTAATTTTTTTACTTAAAGTTTTAATTGACAAAATTTTATCTTCTCTAATTCCAATATTATATCCAGACTCTAATTTTAAAAGAATTATCTCAGAGTCATATGATTCAAGCAAAGTTCCTCTCCAGATTTTATCATTTGTTTTTATTTCAACAAAATCTCCAGAATTATAAGTCTTTATTTTCATAAGAATAAAAATCTAAAAGAATATAAAAGGTTTTTGTAAAGAAATTTATTTTTTAGGTAAATCTAATTTTATATGAGCATCCCTTAATTGAGCATCACTAATACTAGAAGGAGCATCTAACATAAGATCTTTAGCATCTTTATTTTTTGGAAAAGCAATAACTTCTCTAATAGAATCAGCTCCAATAATTAATTGAACAACTCTATCAAGACCCCAAGCAATTCCACCATGAGGAGGAGCTCCAAATCTTAAAGCATCTAATAAAAATCCAAATTTTTCTTCTTGTTCTTCTTTATTAATCCCTAAAAATTCAAAAACTTTACTTTGAGTTTCTGGATTATGAATTCTAATACTTCCTCCACCTAACTCACTTCCATTTAGAACAACATCATAAGCAACAGCTTTTGCACTCTTAGGATCTTTATTAAATGAATTCATTTCAGGAGATGTAAAAGGATGATGAACTGCAACATATTTCTTTTTTTCTTCAGAATACTCAAAAGCAGGAAAATCAAGAACCCAACAAAAAGCAAATTCCTTAGGATCATCTTTATTTTTTCTTAAATCAGGAGAATCACTACCATATTTACTTATTGCTTCATCATAACTAATCCTAGGAAATGGAATTTGAATATCAACATTTAAAATTTCTTTCCAAATTCTCTTTAATAATTTTTCAGTTAAGTTAATTATGTCTTCTTGATTAATAAAAGACATTTCAATATCTAATTGTGTAAACTCTGGCTGTCTATTTGCTCTCAAATCTTCATCTCTAAAACATCTAGCAATTTGAAAATATTTCTCAAAACCAGCAACCATCATCAGTTGTTTAAATAATTGAGGAGATTGAGGTAAAGCATAAAACTTTCCTGCTTGAGTTCTTGAAGGAACAACATAGTCTCTAGCACCTTCAGGAGTTGATTTAGCTAAAATAGGAGTTTCAAATTCATTAAAACCTTCTTCAAATAAAAAATCCCTAATTAATTTAATAATTTTACTTCTTAATAAAAGATTATTTTGCATACTTTCTCTTCTCAAATCTAAATAACGATATTTTAATCTAATATCCTCATTTGTATCCAAATTTTCCAAGTCAAAAGGTAAAACAGGACATTTATTTAGTATATTAAGTTTATTAATTGAAATTTCAAAATTACCAACATTACTCTTTTCATTTTCAGTTCCTTGTGGTCTTTTATTTACTTTCCCATAAATTTCAACACAAGCACCCTTAGATAATTCATTCATTTTAGAAAAATCTTCAATTTTTTGTGTAATCACACATTGAACAATACCACTAATATCTTTAACATCTAAAAATGCAACTTTACCATGTTCTCGAATATTATAAACCCAACCCTTAATACAAATCTCTTTATCTAAAAAATCTTCAATTTTTTTAATATGAACACGATCCATAAAAGAATAAACCAAAAATGCTTTTTAAATTTAATTAAGAATTAATATTCAATGTGAGAGAGAGGATTCGAACCCCTCGTGCGAAAGCGAAAATTGTCTAAACAATTTGAGACCGTACCTTAGAGCTATTTAAATTTTGTTTACAAAATTAAGCGAGGGTTTAAAGAAGACTAAAACTCCATGTGGGAGGGAGGATTCGAACCCCCGTAGGCATAAAGCCACTGGATCTTAAGTCCAGCCCGTTTGGCCACTCCGGCACCCCCACATTATTTAAAAATCAAGAAGAATCTTTTTATAAAGTTTTATGTTTAATAAAAAATAATAAAAAAAGACTAATCTTAAAAATCAAGATTTCTTTTAGATAAATATGACAAGAATAGCAATAATTCATAAAGAGAAATGTAGACCAGAATTTTGTTCAAAAGAATGTAAAAGATATTGCCCTATTGAAAAAAAAGAACAAGATACTTGTATTTTAATTGAAAACAAAGCATCAATAAATGAAGATACTTGTATAGGATGTAGTATTTGCCAAAGAAGATGTCCATTTGAAGCAATAGAAATAATCAACTTACCAAGTGTAAAATCAGAAGATTTAGTTCATAGATTTGGTGAAAATGGATTTGCATTATATGGATTACCAACACCAAAAAAAGGAAAGGTATTGGGTCTTTTAGGAAGAAATGGTATTGGTAAAACAACAGCAGTTAAGATTTTAGCAGGAATAGAAAAACCAAATTTAGGTAAGAATGCAAATGATGAAGAAATAAAAACTTTTTTTCAAGGAACAGAATTATTAAATTATATTCAAAACAAACAAAAATTAAAGATAGCATATAAACCCCAAAATTTATCAATGATTTCTCAAAATGTAAAAGTTTTAGATTTATTAAAAAAATTAGGAGAAGAAGAAAAAATAAAGGAATTTTCAGAAAAATTAAATATTTTTCCAATATTAAATAATAAATTAAATAAACTCTCAGGAGGGGAATTACAAAGAGTTGCAATTATTGCAGCATTCTTAAAACAAGCTGAAATTTATTTAATAGACGAACCTTTAGCTTATTTAGATATTCAACAAAGATTAATAGTTTCAGATTTTATCCAAGAACAATGTAAAGACAAAACAGTAATTATTGTAGAACATGATTTACTTATTTTAGATTATTTAACTGATTACTTAAATATTTTTTATGGAACACAAGGTGGTTTTGGTGCAGTTTCAAATATTAGATTCTCAAAAAATGGAGTAAATTCTTATTTAGAAGGATTCTTAAAAGACGAAAATGTAAGAATTAGAGATAAAGAATTAAAATTTGATTTCACAAAAAATCCTCAAACAGCAGGTCAAACAATTTCTTCTTGGCCTAATTTTGAAAAAGAATTTGAAAGTGGATTTAAACTAAAAATTAATGAAGGTCAAATTAAAAAAAATCATTGTATTGGAATATTAGGAAAAAATGGAATTGGAAAAACAACTTTTGTAAAATGTCTTGCAGGTTTAGAAAAAGTAAAAATAAATAATAAGGAACAAAAATTAAACTTAAACTTAAATTTATCTTATAAACCACAATATTTATTTACAGAATCTCAAGAAACAGTTAAAGAAATAATCTTTAAAGAAAAAATGGATAAAAGAATAGTTCAAACATTTAATTTAACTTCATTACAACAAAAAAGATTAAATCAATTGTCAGGTGGAGAATTACAAAGATTGTTTTTAGCTCAGTGTTTATCAAAAGATGCTGACATTTATTTAATAGATGAACCTTCAGCTTATTTAGATGTAGAAGAAAGAATAAATGTAGCAAAATCAATAAAAGATTTAATGATTGAAAAAGAAAAAACAGCTTTTATTATTGATCATGATTTATTATTAATATCTTATCTTGCAGATTCTATAATTAACTTTGATGGAGAATCAGGGGTTTACGGTGAATGCTCTCAGCTAAAAAGTTTTAAAGAAGGAATAACAGATTTGTTAAAATCTTTAGATATAACATTAAGAAAAGATATAGAAACAAAAAGACCAAGAATAAATAAGAAAGACAGTTTTTTAGACAGAGAACAAAAACAAAAAAAAGAATGGGCAATATTTTAAGAATTTTAAAGAAGTAAAATTTATATATTGGTTTATTTTTATAATAGAAGTTATAAGGTAAAGATTAATTAAAAAGGAGGTGAACATGGCAACAAAAAAAACAACTAAAACTGTAGCTAAAAAAAAGCCAACAGTAAAAAAACAAGAAAAAGAAGTTACAAAACCCGTAACAAATGTTGCTAAACCTACAAAAGTCCAAAAAACAAAGAAAAAAATTGATTGGACTATGTGGATATTAATTGCAGCATTAGTTCTTATAATAATTTATTATTTATTTAGATTATTCTAGATAAAATAAGAGAGGGTTTTTAAGATAAATTAATAAATCCCCTCGTCTCTTATTTTTTATGAAAGAAAAAATCGCAAAATTAATTTCTAAAGAAACAAAAATAAATATTGAAGAAATTAAAAAATTAATTGAGATACCTCCAAGCGATTCATTTGGAGATTATTCTTTTCCTTGTTATCAATTAGCAAAAATAAAAAAACAATCTCCCCTTCTAATCTCTCAAGAATTATCTAATAAATTAAGAAAGAATATATCTAAAGAAATTTCTTCTATTGAAGTTAAATCAGCCTATGTAAATTTTTTTATAGATAAGATTTATTTAGCAAAAAAGACTATTGAAAGAACAAAAAATAAATCATGGGGAGAAATAAAAAATAATAATTCTCAAAACATTGGAATTGAATATCCTTCTCCAAACACAAATAAATCATTACATATAGGCCATTTAAGAAATATAATAATTGGAGAATCAATTTCTCAAATAATGAAAAATGCAAATAATAATGTTTATCATTTAAATTTATATAATGACAGAGGAATTTTAATTTCAAAAACAATGGTTGCTTATGAATTATTTGCAGAGAATATTAATCCATTAGAAAAAAAAATAAAGCCAGATAAATTTATTGCAGACTTATATGTTAAATTTAATAAAGAAGCAAAAAAGAATAAAGAACTAGAAGAAAAAGCAAAGGAAAAATTAAGACTTTGGGAAAATAAAGATAAAAAAACAATAGAACTTTGGAAAAAATTAAATTCTTGGGCATATCAAGGATTACAACAAACATTTGATTTATTTGGATTATCAAAAATAGATAAAAATTATTATGAAAGTGAAATTTATACTAGAGGAAAGGAAATAATAAATAAAGGAATAAAAAAAGGTTTATTTAAAGAAAAAGATAATGCTATAATTATTGATTTAAATAAAGAAAATTTAGGTGAGAAAGTTTTACTTAGAAGCGACAAAACATCTGTTTATATTACACAAGACTTATACTTAGCAGAACAAAAAATAAAAGATTTTAATTTAGACAGTTCTTATTATGTTGTAGGAAATGATCAAGAATATCACTTTAAAGTTTTATTTACAATTTTAGAAAAATTAGGATTAAAAAAAGACTGGAAACATTTTTCATATGGAATGGTAACTTTACCTAGTGGAAAGATGAAATCTCGAGAAGGGAATATTGTTTCAGCAGATGATTTTATCAAAGAAACACAAGAAATTGCAAAAAAAGGATTAATAGATAGAAATCCAAAAATTAATAAAAATGAACTAGAAAAAAAAAGTTTAATTATAGCACTTGCTGCAATAAAATATTCTTTAATTAAAATAGACATAAAAAAAGATTTAATATTTAATCCAGAAAAAGCTTTATCCTTTGAAGGAGATACTGGCCCTTATTTATTATATTCTTATGCTAGGGCAAATTCAATTTTAAAGAAAATTAAGTCAACACAAAAAGAATATAATATTATTGACTTAACAAATTCAGAAATAAAATTAATAAAGAAAATAAATAATTTTGAGAATATCTTAACTGAAACATATCAAAATCTTACTCCAAATACTTTAGCAAATTATGTTTATGAACTCGCCCAAATATTTAATGAATTTTATCATAGTTGTTCAATTATAAATTCAAAAGAAAAAGAGTTTAGATTAGATTTAGTAAAAGCATTTAAAAAAACATTAAAAAAATCATTAGACTTATTATCAATACAAACAATTGAAGAAATGTAATACTTTTTTAGAACCAAAGATTTATAAACCATTATTCCGACAAAACACGATGGTAAAACGAATTAAATTATTAGAAGACAATTTAAGTAATACAGAGAGATATGTATTAGGCGAATTAGATAGACAAAAAGAAGATTTTGTAAAAAGAGAATTAGTTGAAGGTTATTTAATACACATGGATAACATCAAAAAAATGGCTATGATGGTAATGAATCAAAAAGGTTATTGTTATCATGGCTTAGAAGACTTTTTTCAAAAAATAGATCAATCTATAGAAGAAGTTATTCAAAGAACACCAGAATATGTTTTAAACAACATAGAATACAAATCTAAAGAATATAAAATATCTTAAAAAAATTTATATACTTATTATTTAATAAACTCTAATGAGTAATATTATTTCAATAGAAGAATATAAACATCATCAGTTATATTCTTCTGTTAAAACTTTTTATGATAATCCAAATTATTCTATAACAATAAAAGAATCAATAATTAAAGCATATAAAAATTATTTAGAATCTTTCCCTAAGAACAAAAAAATAATTAAAGATTTAATAAGTTTAGTAGAAGAAGAGTTAATAATCGAATAGAATCAAAAAGTTTTAGTCCCACATTCTGGACAAAATTTTTCTCCACCTTCTAACAACCAATTACAGTTTTCACATCTTTTCTCTACTTTTCTTCTTTCTACAATCGCTTCATAACCATCATGCCCAGATAAAATCTTACCCATAATACTTTTAATTTTATCATGATCTTCACCTTCTTCTTGGAATTTCCTTAAATCAAATCCATCCATCTTTAAGTTATAAAAAAGGAATAATTTTTAAATTTAATTATATTTAATCAATAATGGTAAAAGAAAGATGTTTTTTATGTAAAGAAGAAATAAAAACAGGATTTATGGATAAAATTATCGGAACTTCAATAAAATTAAAAAAACAAAATTATTTTATTTGTTCAGATTGTCAAAAGAAACATAAACAAAACTTATTAAAAGAATTAGAAAAATGAAAAAATTAGAAGATAAATTAAATAAAACAAAAGAAACAATAAAATCAGGTTTAATTTATGGAACATTAGGCCTTTGTTCTTATGTATTATTAGAATATTTAATTTGTAAAACAGGAAATTATGGAAATTTCAATCAAGAATATTTAACAAATAATGTTCCTGTATTTTACGAAAATTTACCAAAAGCCTTTTTTATATTTGGAGGAATTGGAGCTTTTTTTAAATTAGATGAAGAATAATTAAAGTAAATTACAAAAATTAAAAATTTCTTCCTCTGAAAAACAAGGACCCAAAATTTGTAGTCCAACTTTTTTTGAGTCTACTTCACCCATTGGAACACTAATCGCAGGAATTTGTGCAATGTTTGCAAGAACAGTAAAAACATCATAATTATACATTTCTTCAACAGAAATTTCTTCTCCAATTTTATGAGCTGTTTTTGGAACAGTGGGCATTAAAATAAAATCAACCTCTTCAAAAATTAAATTAATTTTATCACTAATAAAAGATCTAGATTTTAATGCATCTCTATAATATTTACCTTCAAATTCTGCTTTTGTAATCTGAGAACCACCAATAATTCTTCTCTGAACTTCAGGTCCACCAAAAATATCAATTGCTTTACCAAATCTTCTACCATCAAATTTTCTAGTTCCTGAAAAAAATTCTGTATAAACTAAAATATAATAAGTTTCAATAAAAATATCTAAAGGTAATTTAACAATTTTTATTTTAAAGTCTGTTTTTTTAGATATTTCTTCAATTGTTTTCTTAAATAATAAATTAATTTCTTCGTCACAAAATCCTTCTACATCCACTATTCCAATTACTTTTTTTAATTTTTTCTTATAATTTTCTTCTCTTGTAGTATTATCAAAATAATCATGACCTTTAATAATATCAAAAATTAATCTTGCATCAGAACAATTTTTTGTTAAAGGACCAATACAATCAAGACTCATACACATATCAATTAAACCATAACGACTAACAGCTCCATAAGTAGGTTTTAATCCAATGATCCCACAATGACTAGCTGGATTTCTAATAGAACCACCAGTATCAGTTCCTAATGCAAAGTCACATAAATCAGCACAAACACTTGCAGCAGCACCAGAAGAAGAACCTCCAGGAATTAACTCAGGGTTTAATGGATTTTTTGTTGGTCCATAAGCACTTGTCTCACCAGATGCACCACAAGCAAATTCATCCATATTTACCATTCCTAAAAAAATAGCATCTTCTGATAATAATTTATTTATTACTGTTGCATTATATGGGGAAACATATCCTTCTAGAACTTTACTACCACAAGTAGTTTCAATACCTTTAACAGAAATACAAGATTTAACAGCAAAACAAATACCAGCTAATTTACCAACATCTTTTTTTTCTTTAATCCTTTTATCAATCTCCTTTGCTTGATTAATAGCTTCTTCATTTAAACTAAGAAAAATATTCAAATCTTTAACCTTTTCAGTTGCAATTTTTTGACTATAATATAAAACATTTTCAACACAACTAAAATTACCCCTTTTAATTGCTTCAACTTTATCATTAATAGTTTTAAATTTCATAAAAGACTTAAGAAACAAGTATTTTTAAATTCTATTGAATTTTTTTCATATCTTTCCAAGCAACATCAAACAATTGTTCTAATGCACTTGCAAAAAACTCAGTATTAATCCAAACACCAAAATCATATGAAGGATGTACACTACCATCATCTAATAACATAAACATTAATTGAGAACCATCAACAATCATAAACCTAGCTTTTAATCCATCTACATCTCTTATCTCAGCAACTTTTGAGATTTCTTTAGCAATCTTTTTATTTTCATTATTTATTGGAGCAGCTATTCTAACCTTAACTCCTCTTTTTCTTGCTTTTTCTAAACTAGGCATTAAAACCTCTAATTTTCTATTTAATCCTTCTGCTGTTGTAACAAAAACAATTTTTTCTTGTGCATCTCTAATTAACATGTCTAAATGATTATCAATATTCTGTCTTCCTTTAAGTGCTCCAGATAAATCAGTATGCTCAACATATTTTATCCCATCTTTAAATAAAACATTTAACTCATCTAATACATCATCACCTTTTAATCTCTCTAATCTAGCAGATCTTTCTTTTGCACTAACTATTAAATTTTTCTTAACTCTTTCAACAACTTCTTCTGGTTTTAATGCAACAAATTTAATTGGCTTACCTAATTTCATAACAATAAAACCTTTTTTTTCTAAACTCTCTAAAATATCATATGTTCTACTTCGAGGCACATCACTTATACTAGATAATTCACCAGCAGTAGAAGTACCACGAGATAAAAGAGCAGTCCAAACTTTAACCTCATAAAGGTTTAAATCAAAAATCTTTCTTAGTCTACTTAAAAATTCCTCTTTTACAATCATATTCTATAAAACGGATTATACTATTTAAATGTTTCTTTTATTTGTTTTACCAACGAGAAGTGAAAAATATCTGATTTTTTTATACCCTCAAAAAACCAAAAAAATATTCTTTTTCTTTTATTTTACCTTTCTCTTCAAACAAAAGATTTTCATGATTTTTTTCAAAAACTAATTCTATTGCATTAACTTTTTCTAAAATTAATTTCATCTCTTCACCTAAATAATCACAAAAGTCTTTATCAAAATATAATTTAATTTGATTGTCTCTAGTTAATTGTGCTTTTTTTCTACCTGCTTGTATTTTCCTAGTAATTTCCCTAGCATATCCTTCTCTTTCTAAATTTTCAGTCAATTTCAAGTCTAATTCAACTTTTAAAAAATCACCTTTCATTAATTTAATTTCTTTAACATTTAATTCTGATTTAATTATTTCAGTTTCTTCTTCATTTAAAGATTTAATTCCACTAACAATTGCTTTATTAAGAGGCCATTTTAATCCTATTTGATTTTTATCTCGTTCTTTTAATCCATCTGAAACAATTTGTTTTATCTTATTCATATTTTCAAGCAATTTTGTCTCTTCAATATTTGAATATTCTGGCCAAGATGATAAATGAACAGATTCACCTGAACTATAAATATTATGATAAATAACTTCACTAGTAAAAGGAATAATTGGAGCACAAACTTTTGCTAATCTGTCTAAAACAAATCTTAAAATAACACTAACATCTCTTTCTTCATCATTAAATCTATCTCTATTTAATCGAACATACCAAGTAGACAAATCATCAACAAAATTTCTTATTTCATTTGTTGCTTTAACAGTATTATATTCTTCTAAATAACAAGTTACATTTTTAACAAAATCATTTAAACGACTAATCATCCATTTATCAATTAATTTTTTAGGTTTAGGTATTTCTAAATTACCTTCTAATTTATACAAAGAATAAAATTTATTAACATTATACATTAAAAGTAAAACTTTTTTATATGCTTCTTCAACACCTTTAACAGAAAAATTAAGATTATCTGCATTCATAACAGGACTATTCATAAGATAAAATCTCATTGCATCAACACCATATTTATCAATTAAACCTCGAGGATCTGGATAATTATTCTTACTCTTACTCATCTTTTGTCCATCTTCTGATAAAATTGTCCCAGTAGTTACTACATTTTCAAAAGGAATATCATCAAACAAGATTGCAGATAAGACATTCATATAATAAAACCAAGCCCTAACTTGACCAATATACTCTGCAACAAATTGAGCAGGAAAATTTTTCTCAAAAAAATCTTTATTCTCAAAAGGGTAATGAAATTGAGCAAAAGTCATTGATCCAGATTCAAACCAACAATCAAGCACTTCAGGAACTCGCTTAAATTCCTTATTATTTTTAACTAAAATTATTTCATCTAAATAATCTTTATGTAAATCAATTTCTTCTTTAGGCAAATTTTTAGCATATTTCTTTAATTCTTCAATACTTCCAATAACTAATCTTTCACCATCATCACTTTCCCAAATTGGAATTGCTGTTGCCCAGTATCTATTCCTTGAAATATTCCAATCAGGAGCTGTTTCTAAAGTATATTTAACTCTTCCTTGTTTCAAAAATTCAGGATACCAATTTAATTTATTATTTAATTCTAAAAGTCTAGGTTTTATTTTTTGAATATTTACAAACCAAGCAGGAATTGCCCTATACATCAATTTTGTATCACATCTATAACAAAAAGGATATTCATGTTCTATTTTTTTAACTAAAACTAAATCATTTCTTTTTCTTAAAAAGTCAATTATTTTTTCATTAGAATCATGAATATATTCACCTTTAAAATCTGAAACAATTTCTTTAAATAAACCCTTTTCGTCTACAGAATCAATTACACTAATACCATATTTTTTACAAACATCATAATCATCTTCACCAAAATTAGGGGCAGTATGAACAATACCAGTTCCATCTTCTGCAGTCACAAATTCAGCTAAAAGAATTTTAAATGCGTTTTTAGTATCTTTAAAATAATTAAATAAAGGAACAAATTTTTTATTCTCAAGTTCTTTACCTAAAACAGTTTTAACAATTTCATAATCTTCTTTATTTTTATAAAAACTCTCAATTAAATCTTTAGCTAAAACATAAATCACATCATCTTTTTTATCTAATAAATATAAATATTCTAAATCAGGATTTACAGTCAATGCTAAATTACTAATTAAAGTCCAAGGAGTAGTAGTCCAAGCA
>JAEWUG010000022.1 GCA_023397215.1 Nanobdellota archaeon
GTATATTTGTTCTATCTTTTGTGTAAGAAAAAACTTCTTTGAATTCCAAGAACTCTAAGACCTTATGAATAGAATCATCTCCTTCTATCTCATTTTCATAATTATATTTTAATAAATTGTTTGAAGCAATTGGTTTTTTGATAGTTAAAATATTCTTTAAATTTTCAATTCTTAATCTAACTATCTCATTATGACGATTCATAAGAAAAATATTTAATTGTTTATTTGTTCTATTTTTAGGAAGATTAGATAATAAATTATAAAATTGTTCTTTTGTTAATTTTATTTTAGCTTCTTTCTCTATATAGACTTCTTTTTTTTCTATATTTTTATCCATATTATTCTAAAACATGTATTAAATATACATATTTGTGACACTAAAATGTCTGTAGTGTTGTATTCTGAGAAATATTTATATATTCTAAAAACAATAATAATTTATGTTAGATTCTAAAATCATAACCCAAATTGAAGAATTTGTTTATGAAAAACCAAGAAGCATGCAAGAAATCGCAGACTTAATTAAAAAAAATTGGAGAACTGCTGATAGATACATTGATGAAATCAAGGAGAATTTTGGAACTATTTCTACAAGAATTTTTAGAGGAGGAACAAGAGGATCTCTAAAAATAGTATATTGGTCTTCAATAGAAAAAGTTTCATCTTCAATTTTTCAAGAAAGACTAGAAAAAGATATATTCAATTCAAAAAAGAAAGAAGACTTTTCGTCATTTGATATATTTCAATATGTCTCAGATAAGAAAAAAGAAAGTTTTATATTTGAAAAGGAAATTGAAACCATTCCAGAATTCAAAAAAAATCTTCTTAATTCAAAAAAACAAGTTTTATTTTTCTCAGGTAACTTGTCTTTCATAAACTTTAAAGAAATATATGAAATTTTTGAAAAACTAATAGAAAAAAATATTATAATTAAAATTTTATGTAGGGTGGATATTTCTGGAAAAGAAAATATAGAAAAGATATTATCACTTAATTTAAAATCTGGAAAAAGTTTAATTGAAATTAGACATGACAATAATCCAATAAGAGGAGTAATTATTGACGGAGAACTTATAAGATTAAAAGAAGAAAAACTTTCAACAGGTAAAATAAATGAACTTAATAAAAATAAAATAATAATTTATAACATCAAAGAAAAATCTTGGGTAGAATGGCTTACAAAGATCTTTTGGAAAAAGTTTTCAAATTCTATAGATGCAAATAAAAGAATAGAAAATCTAAAAAAAATATATAAATAAAAAGAATTAATTTTTTTATTCAACTTGATTTAATTTTTTCATTTAAAAATTTGAAATATTCTTCATTAAATGTTTTACTCATTTTTTCTACAATTAATTCAGGAGTAGAGTGAGCAAGTCGTCCAATTACAGGATTATGATCTACAATTAAATTAAATTCATTATCAAGACCTTTTGCTTCAATACCATCAATTCTTGCTTTTTTAGGTAAACAAGTCTGAATTTCATAACCTAAATGAGTTGCAATAACTAAATAACTATCTAAATTAATAAAATATTCACAAGTTGCTGCAATAATCTTCCCTGCAACACCAGGTTCTGTAACTGCTTCAATTTCATCTGCTAAAATAAGTGTCTTTTTTCCTGCTTTTATTTTTGACATTTGAGTTAATAAGTTTTCAAAAGCTCCTTTATTTGCACTACCTTTATTTTTTGCAAAATAATAAACATCGCTAAACAAAGGCATATGAATCTCACCAGAAATAGGTAAACCTAAATAAAATAAAGAAATATTTTGAATAATATGTTCCAATAAAGTTGTCTTCCCTCCACTATTTGCTCCAGTTAAAATAGAACATTTACTAAAATTATCTAATTGAAAATCAATTGGTTGAGGATTACTTAAGAATAAATTCTCAGAAGAACTCATATGAAAATTCTCAGAATAAGTTGGATATATTTTTTTATTATCTAAATAACTAGATAAACCTAAACAAAAGTCTTCTAAGATTAAATGAGCTTTTAATTTATTAATTAATTCTGGGATCTTTTTTAATTCCTCTGCTTTTCTTTTAATTTCTTCTGCTAAATTAGTAAATTGCATTGAATCTCTCTTCTTAATTTCAAGTTCTAATTCATTATAATCAATTTCAACAGGAATCTTAAAAACAAAAATTTCTCTATTTAACCCACTTTCATCTAAAGCTTCTTTAATTATTTTCTCAAAACTCTCAGGCATTTTTCCTTCTCCCAAAATCTTAATCAAAGATTCTCCGCTAATAGTCATATCCTTAATCTTAGAATTTATTTTTTCATTAATATCTTCAACAATATTTTCAACACCTTCAATAGTCAAACTCTTATTAATTTTAATATCAATCAAGTCAAATAAAGGCTTTAATTTTTCTAATATTTCTTTAATATCACTTGAGACATTATTTTTTAATAAAATATCATAATTCTCACTAAAACAAGATAATTCTTCAAGATATCTTTCTAAGTAAATATTATTAATATCATCAATAAAAATACATTGAGGAAGTCTTTCTAAAACAGAACCATACATTTCACAGTCAATAACTTGGATTAGATCATATTTTTCTAAACCACTTAAATCATTATCATTTACAATTAATTGAACAGGGCAATTTAATTTTTGTAATTCAACAAAAGTATTCTCATCTTCTGTAATCACAACAACATCATATTTTGGGTCCCAAGTTTGTCTAGGTTTTTTTAATCTTCTTAAATAAGAATTATCTCTTTTTTCTAAACTTTTAAAAAATTTCTGTCTTTCTTTTATAACTTCAAAATTATCAAAAAAATCAAAATAATTCCATAAATTATCTGTTTCCTTAAAGATAAAATCTCTTGATAATTTTTCAATAACTTTATTATATATCTTTTTTGCATCACTTGTTTTGTAGATTGATTCTTTTTCTTTTTTAATTATAGTTTTAGAAGAACTAAATGGATCAAGTTCAAACTTTAAAATAAAATTAAATAAATCACTTCTCATAAAATAAAGATGAAAGATTATTTTTTAAGGATTTATATAAAAAAACTTCTATCTTTTAATTTCATTTATTATTAAGTCTAAATTTTCATTTATTTTCTTAGAAATATAATAGAAAAAAGGTCCTATTTTAATCATTTCAGAGGGATTTTCAGTAGCATATGCATCATTATATCCAGCAAGGGCAGACTCAAGATGATTTAAATATATTCTTCTTTCTTTTAAAGGAATAGTTGCAGGAGGTAAACAACTTTCATAAAGAATTTTATTTTGAATAAGTCTTGCTGTTCTTTTGTTTCCATCTTTAAATGGTTGAATACCTGCAATCCTTAAATGAGTAAATGCTGCTTTTTCTATTGGATGTAAATCTTCACTTTTAACTTCTTCAAAAAATTTGTCTAACCAATAATCAACTCTCATTGGAGAAGGAGGAGTATAATTTTTAAAACCTAAAGTTACTCTATCTGTTCTAAAGGAATAATTCTGTGGATCAATAATTCTACCTATTTCAATTAAACCAGATGAATCTAAATTTGAAATAATATCTTTTGGATAATTTTCATTAATAAATTTCCATGCTTCACATAATCTTCTTATTCCTTTTCTAGCTTCTTTATCCCAATGATAAGTATCCATATTATGAGGGTGTTCTAATAAATAAGAATTAATACATTCTTTAGAATTAATACCATTTTCAAGTTTTTTTCTTAATTTAGAATAATAATCACAATTATCTTTTATTATCTCTTTTTTTGTTTCAATTTTTTTAATAATTGGATTATCAAATCTCATAATAAAATAAATAACTTAAGATATATAAATCTTTTTAATTTAGTCACTAAGGAATAATAACATTACACAATTTTAAATAATGAAAAATCTTGAAAGTCTTTTTGTATTAATTCTTCTAATTTATTCTCTTTTTGTGGATTATATCTTAAACCTTTTGTCTGACCTTCTTGACTATCTGAAATTATTATATCTCTTTTGTCTAAATCTCTTGTAGGATAACTATGAAACCCATTTGCTAAATCAGAACTAGTTACTAACTCTAAATCAGGAGACTCTAAATCATATCTTCCTTGATCTGCACAAATATAAATTCTAACATTTTTCCCATTAACTTTAAACATTTTGTCTAATTCACTCATCTTAGCACTATGCAATTCTTTTCCTTTAATTTTACTTGCAATTTTGGAATCACCAATATCTGATTTTTTAAAAACATAATCAACTAATTCTCCTTTGTAAAAAACAGGTGCAACCATAGAAACACTATTTTCATCATATTCTTTTAAAAAAGTACCTGGAACAATTAATGTACTTGGATATTTTTTTGATAGAGAACTAAAATAATTTTTTATAAATTCTTCATTTAAGTTAATTAATGAATATTCAGGACCTAAAACAATATTTGAATAAGGCATTGCATGAGAAATCTTAGTTAAATAATCATTAGTGCTTCCTTCATTTAATTTATATTTTATTGATGCAACTTTCATAAAAGGATAAATCCATTAGAATATATAAATCTTTTGATTTGTAACTACTTATTAGAAACAAATATCAATAATCTATTTTTATTTTAGGTAATAAATTATGTATCTTACCCACAGATTCTTCTAAAACTTTTTTTTCTAAGTTTTCTAAAGTTAAAATAACATTTGATTTATTATTTATCCTCTTCTTTAGTAAAGGATAAACTTCTTCAATATTATTAATATATTCATGATTATGTCTATTTCTACCTTCATAATAATGATATGTTTTTGTATACTCATTGTATACTAAATATACATCTTTCATAAAAAAACAAAGAAAAAGAGATATTTATTTTTATTTATATTTTATTATACTATTTTAATTAAATTCTTTTTAAGAAAGTTTTAATCTCTTCAATAGAATTGCACTCATAAATCCATTGAGCTCTTAATTTTGTTTTTATATCTCTAAACATCCAATAAACATGTTGATTAATTTCTGTTTGAGAATATCTTTTTTCATATTTTTGATATAATTCTAAAAATCTTAATATTTGTTTTACTATATTTTCATTTGTAATAACAAAGTCTTTATTAAAAATCCAAGGAGCATGTTGAGCTTCTCTTCCAATCATTACAAAATCACATTTTGTTTTTTCTAATAATTCAAGTCCTTCATTATAATTTTTAACATCTCCATTTGCAATTAATGGTATCTTTAATTTTTCTTTAACTTGTTTCATTATTGTCCAATTAACTTTTTTAGCATATTTTTGTTCAATAGTTCTTCCGTGAATTGCAATAGCAGACACACCACAATTTTCTAACATTTGACAAACTTTAACCGCATTTATATTTTGAGCATCATAACCTATTCTTATTTTACATGTAACAGGCTTTTGAACAGATTTAACTAAAGATTTCACAATATCTTCTAATTTGTTTAAATCATTTAACAAAGCTCCACCACAATTCTTACTTAAATAATCACTTAATGCACAGCCAATATTAAAATCAATAATGTTTGCAAAAGGTTCAATTAATTTTGCTGCTCTTACAATCTTTTCTTTATTAGAACCAATTAATTGAACAACAACAGGTCTTTCAATATCTTGAATATTTAAAAAATCTTTAACTTCATTTTTTGTTTTTTCTGAAATTAAATCAGCATCATACATCTGAGTATAAATTAAACCTACATTATTTTCTTTACATAACATTCTAAAAGCAGTACAATTAACAGCAGCCATAGGAGCTAATACAAATTTATTTTTAATTTCAATATTTTTAATTTTCATATTTTTTCAAAAAGAGTTTATCTTGTCATAATCTCAATTCCATCTCTATGTTTTAAGATATGATCTTTACCAACAGGCATTTTAGTTCTAACATCAATTGCTTTAATAAAATTGTCCCCAATATCTGTATGTAAATAATAAGCAAATTCAAGAGCAGTAGAATTTTTTGGTAATAAAAAACAATCTGGTAAAATATTACCTTTAGAATCACTTAATTTTGAACCTGCTGGATAAATGGCAATATAACCTAATAAATCAAAAACAGTTTTATCTAATATTTCTTGAACACCAGTTGAACCAAAAACATCTAATACATTTTTTTGAATAGATTCAAGAGCTTGTTTTTGTTTTTCATTAATTTTATCTTCAAAAATTTTAAAATTATTTTCTCCAGGAATATATTCAATTAAACCTGCTTTAGACGCTTGCCTAAGAGATAATTCACTATCTGCTGAACAAGGTATTATAATTAATTCAGAAAATTCTTGCTTTAACTTCTCTAAATTCTCTTTTGAATTTTCTTTATCACATTTATTTGCAGCAACAATCATTGGTTTTGTTAAATGTCTAAGTTCTTTAGCAAAATTAAATAAATCCTCTTCACTCCAATTAATTGGTTTATCAACATCTAATTTTAACTTTCTTAAGACTTCTTTTACATCATCTTCATTAACTTTTAGACCACTAAATTGTTTAGCAATAGCTTTTGCAATATCTTGTTTTGTAGTTTGTAAACCTTTTACTAATTTTTCCCACACTTTCTTAAAAATTCCTACATACCATTTATTTAATTCATTCTCAAGCATTCTAACATCTTCAATAGGATTACCACTTCCTTCTTTGCCCTCAGAATCTGTTGTTCCAGAAATATCAACAATATGAATAAAAGCATCAGCATTTCTTAAATCATCTAAAAATTGATTACCCAAGCCCTTTCCTTCACTTGCTCCTTCAACTAAACCTGCAACATCCATTAAATCAACTGGAACAAATCTTGTCTTACCAGTACAAAAACCAGTTCTAGGATTACATTTAACACCTAATTCACTACACAAAGCATCAACTCTAACATAACCAACACCATGATTTGGTTTTATTGTAGCAAAAGGATAAGATGCAATTAAAACATCAGCTAAAGTAGCAGATTTAAAAAAAGTACTCTTTCCACATGAAGGTTTTCCAACAAGTCCTAATAACATAAGAATAAAATTCAAGATAAGTTTTTATAAGTTTTGTCTTATCTTGTAATTTGATAACTATTTACTTTTTTTAATAATTCAGCAGCATGTTTATTTTTTGTAAAATGTTCTCTAACAGGTTCCATTAATTTGTTAATCTCTTTTGCAGCACAAGATTTCAAATCCATTGGATGAATTTTCTTTTCTACAAAATCATTTTCTAATTCTTTATAATTATTATATTCTTTATTACCACCAAATTTTTCAGGTCTTTCTAATATTATTTTATTATTTCTCTCAAAGATAATATACTTGAAATATTCTAAAATAGGATTATTTTCAATTTCTCCTTCAGGACAATATGCTTTTTTGAATTTATTATTTACTTCTCCAATACTATCTGTCATAAAAATAGCTGAATCAGGATTTGATTTACTCATTTTTTTTTCTATTGTAGAATCAATACTTTTATTATCTTTTATTTTTGGCTCTGTCAAACCCATAAGCATATGATGATGAACAGCAACTGGTTTTTCAAATCCTAATTTAGGAAAAATTTCTCTTGCAAGCATATTTACTTTTCGTTGATCCATACCTAATTGAGCAATATCTGCCTTTAAATGATAAATATCAGCTGCTTGCATTAAAGGATATAATATTTGAGATGCAGGATTATTTGTTGATTCTTCTCTACCCATTATTTGTCCACATCTCAAAACTCGCTTAACACTAGAGTTCATACTTAATCTTAAAACAGTTTCCCAATATTCAGGATGTTCTTTAATATATTCACTTGTCCAAATAAATTCTACATTATCTAAGTCCATACCACAAGCTTTCCAAACTTCAATAAAATATTCACCAACAATTCTAATCTTATTTAAATCTCCACCCATTTTATTATTTAACAAAGCAAAAAAATCAGCAACCCACATTTTAAATTTAATACCTGTTTTTGTAAGTTTATTCACATTAATAGCTCTCAAAAGACCTTGAGCAATATGAATCCTCCCAGAAGGTTCAAAACCATCATAAGCAATTGGATTAGGTTTTTTTTCAAATAATTCTCTTAATTCATCTTCTTGAATTATTTCCTCTCCAACTTCCTTAACTAAATTAATTTTATCTTCAATAGTTAGTAATTTCATAATTAAATTAAAAGAATATTATTTATTAAATTATCTATGAACTAAAGACTTATAAACTAAACAGTGATAACAGATATTATGGAATATGAAATAAGGTTTTATTATGACCCTATGTATGAAGTAAAACCAGAACAAGTATCTGAATTATATACTAGATTTAATTTAACTGGAGAAAACATTAATTGTTTAGAATATTCTTCTAAATGTATGGACCAAAAATTAAGAAGAATTATCCAAGGACAAATTAATGACTTTATGTTAGGTGAAACAAAAAGCCTTCCACCTTTAGCATTTGCACACTTTGAAAAATTAAATCAAAAACAAGCATTAAGTTTAGTAGACATAATCACAAACGAATTCAAAATAAAAAAAATTGAAATAACAAATACAAATTAATTCTTCTTCAAAAAGATTTTATAATTCTATTACCATTTACCTACTTTTAATCCAATACGATGTTGTAAAACATTATTTCTCCACCAAGCAATTAAAACAAGAATACCTCCAAGAATAAATCCATAACCAATTAACCAAGTCCAAGCTAAACCTTCAACCCAATTAAACCAATCTAAAAATATAATGGTAGAGAATCTAATACTTAAAATTCCAAAGATAATTAATATAATTCCTGTAATTATTTGAGATGGTGCTTTAATTATTCTTTTTTTCTTAGAAAATTTTATTCTTCTAAGAAACATTATTACAATTGTGAATATTATCGAAAAAATTCCAATTGAAATAAATAAATTAAATTTAACATCTATAATAATATTTAATATCTTTTCTAAAAAGAAGTCAATTAAACCATAAGTTATTGTATAAATTAAACCCCAAAGAACTATTCCTGATAGATTTAATTCACGTTTTTTTGTTGCAGAATAAATAATTTTTGATATTAATACTAATAAATAACCCATTATAATATAAAATCCTATTTTATTCTGATAGATTTTAGTATCTTGAAATAATATTGAAAGTAAACTTATTGATATAAAATAAATTAAAAACCAAAATAAAAATTTCTTAAAATAATATAAAGATTGATTTTGATTCTTGTGAAAATTTGGTTTAATGTTTGTTTTTTTAGAATTATTATCTTTATTATTTTTATAATAATGTCTTGACTTTTTATAGGTCATACATTTAATTAAGAATTATTATTTAAATATCTTTTCAAAAAATAATATAAACATACCCACAGAGTTAAAATGAGCCTACGGAGATTTGAACTCCGGGCCTCCGGCTTTCTTAGAGTCTAAGAAAAATCCTATATCTATTGATATGAACTCATATAAGACCGGCGCTCTAACCTGGCTGAGCTATAGGCTCTTATCTTAACTTAAATAATAAATTAAAACACCTTTTAAAAGATTTTGTAAACTAACTAAAAA
>JAEWUG010000008.1 GCA_023397215.1 Nanobdellota archaeon
GAGACCGACGAAGTTTTATTTGGTTATTTATATCTTCAAGGACCTAAAAAACATGATAATGCTTATAGAGAACTTGTTCAAGCATATGGTGTTAAAGAATTAAGCTATGACCCTGAAAAAAGGAAAATGCATATTCAAATTGGTTCATCTGTTTTAGAAGATTTGCTTAGTGAAGATTTTGTTAAGAAATATGAATCTGATTTATAGTTAATTTAATAAATCTACTATTTTAATTATTTTTTATGAGTTTAATATACGAACCTGCAGAAGATTCTTTTTTATTTAGTAATTTTTTAGAAGATTATTTTGAAGGTAGTAATAATAAAAATAAAAAAATATTAGATATGGGTTGTGGTAGTTGTATTCTTTCAGAAACAATGAGAGATTTAGATTTTGAAGATATTTTATGTGTTGATATTAATTTGGATTGTATTAAATTAGCTAAAGAAAAAGGTTTTAGAGCAATAAAAAGTAATTTATTTAGTAATATTGACGAAAAATTTGATTTTATTTGTTTTAATGCTCCTTATTTGCCTTTTGATGAACTTGAAGACGAAGAATCAAGTATTGCAACTTCAGGAGGGAAAAGAGGAGATGAAATTGTTTTAAATTTTTTAAAGAACTTAAATAATTTTCTAAATGATAATGGTATTGCTTTTGTTTTAATTTCTAGTTTAACTCCAATGGAAAATATAAATAAATATCATTTCAAAATTGTATCTAAAAAAAGAGTTTTTTTTGAAGAGTTATATATTTTAGAATTTAAAAAAGAATCATTTATAAATAATTAGCATTTTATTTTATTATGAAAAAGGTGATTTTAATTTTTTTAATTTTTAATCTTTTTATTAATTTTGTTATAGCTGGAATCGAAATTTATAATACTTCAAATATTAAACAAAATTATATTCCTGGTGAAATATTAAGCGGAGAAATTAATTTGAGCTTTAATGGTTTAAATTTAAATTCAAAATTAACCTCTGAATATGACGATTCTATTAATTTTATAGAATTATTAAATAAAAATTATTTAGATTATACTTGTTCACCAAATGATTGTTCTAATGATTATCATCCTTTAACTTATTCAACTGATAAAAATCTTTTAAGCTTAGATTTAATTGCAAATGATAAGAGATATGCTGGTTTTGTTATTGAAGGAGAAGATGTTTATATTACAGATATTAATTTTGATATATTTACTAATTTTGATGATTCTGAGATTATGCCTTTGAACACTCTTTTTTTTGAAAAAGAAGATTGGAATTATACTATTCCTTCACCTGTTCGTTTTCAAGAAGAAAAATATGGAGATTTTAATATTTCTAATGAATTCAGTTTTATAGATTCTAATATTGTAAAAGAAATTTTATATTGTTCTCCTATACAAATAAATAACACAGGATTATTAAGAGTTGGTGCATTAATAGAAGGCGAGGATAATAAATTAATTCGAATGAATTTATACAAAAAGGATAATTTTGGATCAGGAGGATTAATTAAAACTTGTCAATATAATCCAAATGAAAATGAATATTGTGAGATGAATCTTTTAATAGAAAAAGATGTTTATTCTTTATGTGTTGATACAATTAACTTAGCAACAAATTATTTTTTATATTCTGAAAATAAATCTTCTAAAAGAACAAGTTATACAGTTAGAAATCAAGAAAAGAATATAGTTAATAAAAATTATGGAATATTTGCTAAAGAAGCTTTTTTTAATTATACTACTTTTGATAAAAAATTAAATTTTAATTCTAATTTTAGAACTCTCGCAAATGAATATCTTAATGAGAAATATAATTCTAATTGTACTAATAAATGTATTTTGCCGATTCAATTAAATCCTAAAATAAATATGAATTTTATTTTAAGTAATGTTGTTTTAAGTTATACTCACAATAAAGGTGCCTCTATGATTAATGAAGTTTCTGAGTTAGTAGAAGTTCCTGCAACATATTCTTTTAGTGGTATTGTAGAGTTATCTCCTGCAAATTTTATAATGACAAAAAATGGAAGATATCGTTTATATTTAGATAATTATAAAATTTATGATGAAGATTTAAATGTTTCAGAAGTTCCTATTATTAATTATATTACCCCATTAAAAGTCCCATTATCAAATAATATAACAATCCATGCTTTGGGTAATTTTAATAGTTTTTCAAATTTAACTTATATTTGGGAATTTGATGATGGTTTTTATAAAAATACTAGTGTTCCGAATTTAACAAGATCTTTTAATGATATTAAAAATTATAATTTAAATCTTACAATAAAAACAAATTTAGATAAATATTCTCCTTTATATTCTACTCAAATTCAAGCTCTTTTACCAAGTCAAGTATTTTTAGAAGAATATTATAATTCTTTATTAGAATCTTTAAATTATGCTAATAATAGTTTAAATGATTATATTTCTTGGGCAAGAATAGAAATTTTAAAAAAATTAAAATTTGAAGAAATAAATGATAATTTAACAATTATTCAAAGAAGAATTAATCTTTCACAAACTCAAGAAGAAAGAAATCAAATCTTTAGTGAAATTTATGAGATGGATGTTCCAAGAGAAATATTTATTTCTGGTAATTTTAGTTATCCAATAATTCCTGAAGAAGACATAATTAATCCTGAGATTATTCAAAAATATAATAATGAAAAAGTAAAATATAATTTGACTAGTTATTTGAATCCAATTAAAAATTGGCAAACCCTAAATGTTGAAGGGTTAATAGATTATTTTGATATTAGTGTATTAACTCATAATCAAAAAATAAATGAAGTAATGAGAATTTACAAAATAAAATATAATAATAAGTATATGGGAGAATATTACTTAATAATTAATAAAGGGATAAACGATCTTTACTTTTTTGAAAATTTAGGTCAAAAAGAAATTGAAGGTTATACTGTAGTTAAGTTAAATAATTCTCCTGAAAAAGAAATTGATTTTTATGTAAATTCTTTTTCAAATTTATCTTTATTTTTTTCTCCTGAATTAAGAAATTTAGTCCCTAAAGATGCTGAAATTGAAATAATTGATTTAAATGAAACTAAACCTTTAAATGAAGTTATTTGGTATATTGTAGGTGTTTTTATTTTTATTTTGTTTATTTACACATTAATTCAATTATGGTATTCAATAAATTATGAAAAATCTCTTTTTCCAGATAAAATACAATTATATAATTTAGTTATGTTTATTGAATCTGCAAGAAAAGCAGGTTTAAAAGGAGGAGAAATAAAACAAAAACTTCTTGAACAAGGTTGGTCTTCTGAAAGAATTAATTTTGCAATAAGAAGAAATAAAGGAAAACAACCATTACCTGAAATAATTCCAATAAGAAAAATAATTCAAAAGATAAAGTTAAATAATTTTAAAAAGAAGCAAATAAAAGAAAATCAAAATAATCAACAAAATAATATTAATAATAGATATTAGTCGAAACATTAATAAATTATAAAATCTGTTTAATAATTATGATGAAGATAATAAAGGATTTTGCTAAAAGATTATTTTATGGAATTCTTGGAAAAAGGAATGGTGAAGTAAAACTTGGTTTTTATGGTTCTCCTAATGCTGGTAAGACTTCTCTTGCAAATAGAATTTGTCAGGATTGGTTAGGAGAAGACTTAGGTAAGGTTAGTAAAATTCCTCATGAAACAAGAGAAATACAAGTTAAAGAAAAAGTTATTATGGAAAGAGATGGTAAAAAGGTTGAATTTAAATTAATTGATACTCCTGGTATTGCTACTAAAATTGATTTTGAAGATTTTTTAAAATTTGGTTTAAAAAAACAAGAAGCTCAGTCTAGAGCAAAAGAAGCTACTAAAGGAATTATTGAATCTATTAAATGGTTAGATGATGTTGATGCTGTTATTGTTTTAATTGATGCTACATCAAATCCTTATTCACAAGTGAATATTACTATCTTAGGTAATTTAATTGCTAGAAAAATTCCTGTTTTAGTTGTAGCAAATAAAATTGATTTAAAAAAGGCAGATATTAAAAAAATTAAAGGTGCTTTCCCAGATTATGAAGTTATTGGAGTCTCTGCAAAAACAGGAGAAAATATGGAAGAGTTTTATGAAGAATTATTTAAATTAATTAAAAAGAAAAAGTAAATGGTAGATAAAAAAAAGAGTGTGAAAAAAAGAATTAATAATAGTTTTAAAAAGTTACATAAAGGTCTTACAATCCACTTTATGCCTTATTCAGAGATAGTAAATAAAGATTCAATAGAAAGAATTAAGTTATTAATGAAACATGTTTTAGATAATAAAATCGTAATCTTGCAAGGAAAATTAAAACCAGATCAAGAAACAAGATTAATAGAAAATTCTATGACTTTAATAGGAAATATTAAAGGTTTTCAAGGTATTGAAGTTGCAACAATTTCAGGAGAAAATACTGGTGAAAATTTATTTGAAAAGATAAGATACAATTTAGCTAAAATTTTAGTCGGTGAAAAAGATTCTATTACAATTATTGGTCCTGCAAGTATTGTTAAAGAAATGAAAAGAGATCCTTCTCAAATAGAATTATTATTACAAAATTAATTTAGCAAAGTTTTTTATAATAGCTATTCTATTATTATTCATGCCTCATCAATGTGTTCATTGTTCAAAGATCATACCTGTTGGAAGCAAAGAATTATTAGAAGGATGTTCTAATTGTGGTAGTAAATTTTTCTTTTATATCAAAGATGAGCAAGTAAAAAGAATTGAACAAGAAAATGCTTCAACTCCCATTACTGAGTTAAGTGTTTCTGAAAAAAAGAAAATAGAAGGTGATGTGAGGAATATTTTAAAAGTTGAAGATGAAACTCAACCTGTTATTTTAGACTTAGAATCTATTAGAGTAATTAAACCTGGAAAGTATGAAATAGATTTAGTTTCTTTAATAAATCGTAAACCAATTGTTTTTAAAATTGATGAAGGAAAATATTTAATTGATTTTTAGTTAAGTTTAATAAACAAAAAATATAATTTTTAATATGAATAAATATGAATTTATTTTAAAAGAACAATTAAAGAAAATTAGTTTATCTAAAGAAGAGTTAAGTTCTTTAAAATTTCTTTCTGATAAATTAATTAAAGAATTAGAAAAACATAAATTAAATGCTTTTGTTGGTGGTAGTTTTGCTAAGGGAACTATTATTAAAAAGAAAGGAAAACAAGATATTGATATTTTTGTTGTTTTTAAAAATGAAACACAAATAAATCAATTAGGTTTAATTTTAAAAAAGATAAATTTTCCAGGTGAGTTAAATAAAATTCATGGTTCAAGAGATTATTATCAAATTAATCATGAAAATATTATTTTAGAAATAATTCCTGTAGTTGAAAAAGAGAATGAAACAATAAATAATGTTACAGATATTTCTTTATCTCATGTTAATTATATTTCTAATAAATTGAAAAAAGATAAATTTTTGATAAATGAAATTAAATTAGCTAAAAGTTTTATGCAAGCTTGTGGATGTTATGGAGCTGAAAGTTATATTAATGGTTTTTCTGGTTATTCTATTGAAGTATTAGTAATTTATTTTAAAGGATTTATTAATTTCTTAAAAGGTATTAAAAAAGAGAATATTATTGATCTTGAAAAATATTTTAAAAATAAAAAAATAATTTTATATGAATTAAATGAATCAAAAATTAAAAGTCCTTTAATTGTAATTGATCCAACCTTTAAATTTAGGAATCTTTGTGCAGGTTTAAGTTTTAAAACTTATGAAAAATTTCTCTTGGCTGCTAATGACTTTTTGAAAAAACCAAGTATTAATTCTTTTGAGAAAAAAGAAATTAATTTATTACAATTAAAAAATTCTGCAAATGAAAATAAAGCAAAATTAATAGAGTTTAATTTTTCAACCCAAAAACAAAAAGGAGATATTGCTGCAACTAAAATGAAAAAATTTTTTGATTTTATAATTGATGAATTTAAGAGGAATAAACAAAATATTTTAAATGATTTATTTGAGTATAATAAACAAGAAAATTCTTCAAAAGGTTATCTTGTTATTAAAGAAAATAAAGTTTTAGAAGTAAAAGGCCCTCCAATTAATCTTGATGAGAAGATAAAACAATTTAAAAAATTACACAAAAATACATTTGAAAAGAAAGGTTATGTTTATTATCAAAAAGAAATTAAATTAAATGAGATAATTGATTTTTGTAAAACTTTTGAAAAAGATATGAATGTTTTTATTGAGAAAATAATTTATTATTAATCTTTTTTGTTCCAAACTAAATCAAACATATAACTTAATGAATTTGAGAAAAATGGTGAATTAACCCAAATACCATAATCAAAATCTTC
Source organism: Nanobdellota archaeon (assembly GCA_023397215.1). Lineage (GTDB taxonomy): Archaea > Nanobdellota > Nanobdellia > Pacearchaeales > GW2011-AR1 > JAGVXH01. The sequence goes on from JAEWUG010000008.1 coordinate 6,329, forward strand.
ATGAACATTTGTTGGTTTCATTGTAAAAATTAATTCTGTTTTATCTGCAATTAAAAACCTTGCATTAATAGGTTTACTTCTAATCTCTACAGCTAGTTTTTTTGATAATTTTTCTGCTTCTTTTTTTGCTTCTGGAATTATTATTTTAATATCAATATTTCTTTTATTTAACTTTGTAAAAATATCTTTAAACATTCTTTGTTTACTTGTTAACTCATAAACAGAAGAAACAAAGTATACAGAATGTTGTGCTGATTCCATAATTTCTCTAATTTGGTTATATAAATTATTTCTCCCTTTAATTGAAGTAGAAATATTTTGATTTTTTACAATTTCTAAATCAGAATTATGTAAACTTTCTAATTCCTTGTATTCATCTGTGTTTTTTAAATTTGATAATGTTTTTATTCTTTCTTCAGCTAATGTTTGTGTATTATTCTTTAATTTTTCAATAACTGTTTCTGGTTTTACTGCAATATATTTAACTGGTTTTCCTATTTTTTGAATCACAAAGCCTCTTTTTTCTAAACCTTCTAAAACATCATAAGTTCTGCTTCTTGGGACACTACTTACTTCTGCAATTTCACCTGCTGAAGAAATTCCACGACTTAATAATGCTAACCAGACTTTTGTTTCATAAATATTTAAGTCAAAGTATATCTTTAATTTTTTTATTAATTCTTGATTAAATGCCATTTTACTATTTATATATCAAAGGAAAATTCTTTATAAACTTTTCTATTTTGTTATCTTTTGTTAGGAGTTACACTACAAACATTTAAATAATGTAATTACTGTATAGTAACATGAAATTAAAATTGGAGAGTATACTTATATTTTTTATTGGTTTCTTTAGTTGTGCAACTGTTTTTTCTTTTATATTCTTTTCTAATGGAGAAATACCTTTTAGTTTAAATGGTAATGTAGCTTTAAGTCCTTCTAATTGGTTAAATAAAGAGAATATAATGGTTTATAATGATAAAATAGTTATTTATGTGGATAATGCTAGTTTATCTTCATATCAACCAACAGGAAGTATGAGACCTTTATTAGATAGTGGTGCAAATGGGATTAGAATAAAACCTGAGAGTGTTCAAGAGATAAATAATGGAGATATTATTTCTTTTAGAAAAAATGGTATGTTAATTGTTCATCGAGTTGTTGACAAAGGTGTTGACAGTGAAGGAATTTATTTTATTACTAAAGGTGATAATAATAATTATAGTGATGGTAAGGTTAGGTTTGAAGATATTGAGTATATAACAATTGGAATTTTATATTAAGAAAATTAAAAACCATAATAATAAACTAATTAGTATTCCTGAAGAAATAAAAGGCATTGCAGGGTATACTTTATTTTGTTTTTTGAAGATTAATAAAAACCCTAGGCCTAAAAAAGCACCAATTATTACAAATAATGCTGGGATTAATCCTGGGATATTAAATAATGATTGATCTTGGAATGTCCACATGAAAATTCCTGATGTTAATATTGGAAAAGCAACATCTCCACCACCTAATGCTGCAAACTTTATTTTGAATTTTTTATTCTTAATTTTTTGAGGTATTTTTTTGTTCTTATATTTTTCTTTAATTATTTTAATTTCTTTTTTTGTTTTATCATCAATTAAAGGGATTAAAAAACCTGAGAATATTTTAACTTCTTTCATTTGATAATTAGCCATCTTTTGCATAATTTTACTTTTCCAAACAGCCCACATATCATAAATTGAAATTAAGATTAATAATCCTAATATAAAAAACACATTCATTAAAGGTTTTGTAGGATTATAAATTGCATAAACTAAAATAAGTGAAACTCCTGGATAAATTAATGTTTCAGTAAAATTATGAATGTAATAATTCGCTTTAATTATTTTAAAATAAGATAAAACTAAGGCAATTAATACAGAATAAAAAAATATATTATTAATTGGTAATTTAAATAAAAATCCATTTATTGTAATTGTTAAAGATAAAACTACAATTAGACTAAACCAAACTTTCATAACATATTTTATTTTATATTTCATTAATAATGTAAAAATTAATATTACAAATATTAAGGAAAGAAAAAAAGAAAAAAGATTAAATTCATTTGTTTGATTTTGTTGAGAATTAATTCCAAAAGGTAATTTTTCTTGAGTAATATTAATAGTATTATTTTCAGAATAATTTATAGTTGGGGTATAATTATTTAATAATAATATGGCTATTATCTGTGTAATTAAAAATAAGCTTAATATTATTGCTTTAGTTTTATTTTCTTGTTTCATCTAAAAATCCCCTAAGTTTGTTTGAGTTTTACTTTTTATTAATCTTTTTATATCTACATTAAAAACTTCAAATATATTATCAATTGCAGGTATAATTTGGTTATTTAAGTAATATTCAATATCATAATCTTGTTTTTCACTTATTAAATAAACTTTATCGCTTATCTTTTTTGTTTTTTGTTTTGTTTCTCCAATATAATATTCAATAACTGTTCCTGATGATACTGGTATTTTTTGTTTTTTCATTTTTTCAGCTGCAATAACATGAGGACCTTTTGAGGTATATTCAGAAATCTCTTTTTTTAATTGTGTTTTTATTAATAAATCTTTTATTTCAATTTGCCTATTATTTAATTTATTTAAAATTTCATTAAAATATTCTTGTGATTTTTTAATTTCACCACTAGATAATATTAAATATAAAATATTCTTTTGCATTTCTCTTGCTAGTTTACACCAATCTCTTCTAATTGTTTCAAAACCTCTTATTTTTAATTTGTCTTTTTCATCTATTAGAGCATATTTCTTTTTTGCACCAATATTACTATCTCTTTTTGCTACAAATAATCCTCTTTTATAAAAATCTTCAAAATCTAATTGCATTATTCCTGGTAATTCTTTATTTAATTCTTCTAATAAATCTATTATTTCTTTTTTTGAAGAATTCCCTTGTAAAAATGCTATGGAATCAGTATCTGAATAAATAATTTTATAATTCTTTTTTTCTATTTTTTTTATTGTTTTTAAGATATTATTTCTTGCAAATTTTGCAGTTGATTCTGCTGCTTCTCTACAATAATATCTTGCACCAAAAAAACCTAAATATCCATAACTTGCATTTGCTAATAATTTATATGCATTACTTCTAGCTTTATTTAGATTATTTTTATTTTTTTTATATTCTTCTTTGTATTTTTTTCTTAAAGTAATTATTTCTTCTAATAATTTTGGAAAAAATCCTTGTTCTTTAGAAAAATTATACCCTTGTTCTGTTTGATTTAATGTAGATTTACTTAAGTTATAAGTTACAATAACAGAACCATACATACTTGTAAAATCAAATATGACAATATTTTCATATAATCCTGGTGTTGGCTCATAAACAAAAGCTCCTTCATATTTTCCTAAACTTTGTCTATCTGAAATATTATTTGTTGTAGGTCTTTTTTCAGCAATTTCATTAAATCGGTTTAAGTTATGTAAAATATAATTTTCTACATGAGAAGACATCCTATCTCGACTAATATCAAAAAGAGGCTCTTTAATTATTTTACAAAATTCTAATAAATCAGGCCAAATAGAAAAAAATAATTTGTATGTGATTTTAGAATCTTTTAAATTATATGAATAAAATTTATTCCAGTCTATTTTCTTGTTTGATTTTAAATCTGCAAAATCAAATTCTTCTTTTTTTTCACCTATTAGTTCATTTGCTACTTCATTTAATGATAAAGATTCTGTTTGTAAATATTGTGAAAAAACAGCACTAATAAATTTGTAAATATCAATGTGAACAATCCCATTTATTTTGCTTATTGTAAAGTTTGACCTTGAGAAGGTTGGTTGAGTATTATTTATTCCAATGTTCAAATTTACTTTTTTCTTATCAGCTCTTGATTTTATATAAGGTAAATCAAAGACATCTGAAAAATATCCACATAACACATCAGGGTTATATTCTTTTATTTCATTAACAAAAGCTTCAAGCATTTCTTCTTCGTCTTTATAATAATAAACATAATCTAAATTTGTTTTTGGTTTAAAGGTTAGTACTTTTTTATAATCTTCTCCATATAAAGAAATCATTAAAATTTTACCTTTTCCAATTTCAGAGTTATCTGTTTCAATATCATAAGCTAAGACTTTTGGAGTAAAACTTGATTCTTTTTTTTCTATAAGCTTGCAATCTTTTAGTTTTAGAGCTATATCCACATTAAGATTATTAATCAATCCTGAGAAATCTTCTTGTGTTAAAATATCCCCATTTATTTTATACCAATTTAAGGGACTAAAGTTTTTTTCCATAATATACTTAGAAATTATATTAATGTCATATTCTCTTCTTGCTATTATTAATGGACTGTCTCCTATTTCAGAGGCAATATCATGCATATCTTTGTGATTTGTTACAAATACTTTTATTGCTAAGACATCTTTTCCTAAATATTTTTTATTGTGAATTTCTGTCTTAGTTACTTTTGAAATTCTAGACTTTTTATTTACTTCTAATTTTTCAATTTTATTTTGTAATTCTTTTACTTGTTTTTCTTTAGTGTCTAATCCTAGAATTACCCAGAAAAAAGGGTCATAAGAATCAATTAAACAAATTTTTTTATTGTTTTGACTTTTGCCAATAATTTGAATATAGTTCTTATTATTATAATCAAAATAAGAATAATCTAAAGGGATAAAGTCTAATTCCATTTATAATAATTAATGAACTTATTATTTAAAGTTTAGTTTAATTATCTATTTTTGTAACTGAATAAGAGTTACAAAACATAAAGTTTATAAAAGAGTTTTTATTTTATATAATATGAATAATTTAAACCAGAAAATTTGTTTAGAAGATGATTTAATTGAAGAACAAAGAGAAGCTTTTTTATCTAATGATTTTAGAAGATTTAGGGAATTATCAGATTTTACTGGTATTGATTATCCTACTTCTGATGAAGAACAAGAAATTGGGCCTGAAATGAATTATGAAAATAATGATTTATTTGGTTCAATTTCTGAGTCTAGTTTTGTTCCTGAAAAAAAATGTTCTCCTTCTAAAAGCTTAATTTTAACTTTATTTAATTCTAATCCTATTTCATTAAATAATATTTATACTAGTTTAGATACATTAAATTTTGGAGAATATTTTTCTTATTTAAATTTAGATGAATTTTTAATTTCTGCAAAAGAAATTGGTTATTTAAAACATAAAAATAAAGGTATGAATAAATCATTAAATTTATGGAATCAAGATATTTATACTATTTTTCATCAATTATTCGAAGGGGGTTTTCCATTGTATAATGGAGTTAAAGGATTAACAGAGTCTCAAAGAAATCATTATAAGACTATGAATCCTTATAGTCATAATAGTTTTAAGGATAGAATAAATAGTATACCAGAAAAAACTAATGAAAAGTTTAAAGAATTATTAAAAAAAGAATTACCCTCTTATATTACAGAACGGAATTATTATTTAAATCCACAACCTCATAAGAATAGTGGAGACATAATTTTATATGGAGCACCTGCTTATAGAAGGAATGATTCAAGAGGAGATAGGTCTAAAAAATGGGCAAATTATTATGCTAGAGAAATTAGTAAAAAATTAAAGACATATAATGAATAAAAAAACTATTAAAGTTTGTTAACTTCTATTTTTTATGGGTATTAACATTGGAGAGATTATTCCTAAAAGGGAAATTGAGTTGTCTTTTCTTAAAGATAAAATTATTGCTGTTGATGCTTATAATACTCTTTACCAATTTTTGACAACTATAAGACAACCAGATGGAACTCCTTTGCAAGATAGTTCTGGAAATATTACATCTCATTTATCTGGTTTATTATATCGAAATTTAAATTTGATTTTAAATGGAATTAAACTTGTTTATGTTTTTGATGGAAAACCTCCTGAATTAAAACAATGTGAAATTGAAAAAAGAAAACAAGTAAAATATGCTTCTGAATTAAAATATGAAGAAGCAAAAAGATTAAGAGATATTGATGCTATGAAAAAATATTCTTCTAGGACTGTTAGTTTAAATAATGAAATTATTGAACAAAGTAAAGAACTTTTAGAAGCAATGGGAATTTATTGTATTGAGTCACCAAATGAAGGAGAAGCAGAAGCTGCTAGTTTAGCTAAAAACAATTTTGTTTGGGCAAGTGCTTCTCAAGATTATGATTCTTTACTTTATGGAACTCCTTATCTTGTTAGAAATCTAACTCTTGCAAGAAAAAGAAAAATTAATACAGGAGAATATGTTGATGTTAATATTGAGTTGGTTGAGTTAAGACAAGTCTTGAATAGATTAGATATTGATTTGGATCAGTTAATTTGTTTAGCAATTTTAGTTGGAACAGATTATAATCCTGGTGGTGTTAAAGGTTTAGGACAAAAAAAAGCTCTTGAGATTGTTCAAAAATATAAATATCCTTTTGAAATTTTTAAATTTGTTCAGAGTAAATATAATGAAGAGATTAATTTTGATTGGCAGGAGATTTTTAGAGTTTTTCATGAATATGAATTAGGTAATGTAAGAGAAATTGAGTTTCCTGAGATAAATTATTCAAAAATAAAAAGTATTTTATTAAGATATGAATTTAATGAAATAAGGATTGATTCTGCAATAGATAGATTAAAAGATTTTTTTGAGAATAAAAAGCAAAAGGGATTGAGTGAGTTTTTCTAAATATTTATTAAGGTCTATTTGTTGTTTTTTATATGGGATATTGGGGAGTTGTGAATAATAGTTTAAAGAATTCTGATATTATTTTATTAATTTTAGATGCAAGAATTCCTGAAGAAAGTCGTAATAGAGAAGTTTTGAGAAAGACTCGTGAAATGCGTAAAGAACTTATTTTTGTTTTTAATAAATGTGATTTAATTAGTAAAGAAAATTTAGGAAAATTAAAAGAAAAGTACCCTGATTCATTTTTTATTAGTGCAACAAAAAAAGATAGTTTAAGAAAATTAAGGAAGCATTTAGTTGATTTAGGAAAAGATATTAAACCTTCTTTGAGAATTTCTTTAATTGGTTATCCTAATGTTGGTAAATCAAGTATACTTAATATTTTAGTTCCTAAGACAAGAGCAAAAGTTAGTAGTAAGAGTGGTACAACTAAAGAAACTCAATGGGTTAGAGAAGGGAATTTAAGATTTATGGATACTCCTGGAGTTATTCCTCGAAGTGATTCGAGAGTTAGTATTGGTTTAACTGCTTCAAAAGATGCTCATAAATTAAGAAATCCAGATAAGGTTGCATATGAAATTATTAAAGTTTTAAGAAAACAAAATCTTGAAGCATTAAAAAATTATTATAAAGTTGATTTTGAAAAGAAAGATTCTGATTATGATGTTTTATTAAAAATTGGAACAAAGAAAAATTATATTTCAAAAGGTGGAGATATTGATGAGAATAGAACAGTTACTCAAATAATTAGTGATTGGCAAAAAGGAAAAATAAAGTAAATTATAAAAATAAGAAAAAATAATTTATTTTATGTTAAATCTTAGTGATATAGTAAAAGAATCTTCTAGTATACCTTTTATTAAAAAAGTTGAATTTTATTTTTCTCCTGAATTTTACTTTTCAGAAGATATAAAAGATTTTCAAGAAGAAGATTTTTCAGAATTACCCTTATACAAAAAAATTATTTTTAATAATAGAGTTTATATTATTTTCAAGAATATTGGTTTAGATAAATTAAAGGATAATTGGTTTATGCTACATGATTCTTCTGGAAAAGAATTAGCTTATTGGGGAGAGAATGATGACTTAGTTTATCCAACATTAGCTTCTTTTGATAATATTAAATTAGAACAAGGTTTAAAAGAAAAAGATTGGATTTATGAAATATTAACAGGATATTCTATTTCTGATAATTTGTTAAATATAATTAAGGTAGATAAATATTCTTTTTTAAAAAAATCTCAAAAAGATTTAGCTTTTGATAAAATTAAGAATTTTGGTTTTAAACCTATAATACAACCTGCTTTTTGAAAAGATATAAATAGACTTTTTGAGTTTTATTATTAATATGGAATATAAAGAGTTATGTGAAGTTTATGAAAAATTAGAATCTACTAGTAAGGGTTTAGAAAAAACTAAAATAATTGCTGATTTTTTGCCTTTGATAAAAGATAGGCCTGATGAAATTTATTTATTACAAGGTAAGATTTTCCCAGATTATGATAATCGAGAATTTGGTATTTCTTTTCAATTAATTATTAAGGCAATTAGTAAGGCTTCTGGTTACAGTGAAGAAGAAGTTGTTAAAAAATATAAAGAGTTAGGTGATTTGGGTTTAGCTGTTGAAGAGTTGTATAAGAATAAAAAACAAAATTCATTATTTTTTTCTGAGTTAACAATTGAGAAGATTTTTTTGAATTTATCAAAAATACCTTTATTTCTGGGTAAAGGTACTGTTTCTATGAAAATTGATTTAATTGTAGATTTATTACAAAATGCAAAGCCTATTGAAGCAAAATATTTAGTTAGACTTGTTTTAGGTGAAATGAGAATTGGTGTTGGTGAAGGAATTTTGAGAGATGCAATTATTGAATTTTGTTCTAAACCTAATGATATTAATGAAAAAAAAGAATATATCTTAAAAGTTCAAGAGGCATATGATAAGACAAATGATTTTTCCTTAGTTTTCCAAAAATCTTGTTTAAATAAATTAGATGAAATAGAATTATCTGTTGGAAAACCTGTGAAAGTTATGCTTTATCCAAAGGCAAAAGATGCAGAAGATGCTTTTAGAATTGTTGGAAGACCTGCTGCTTTTGAATATAAGTATGATGGTTTTAGAATGATGATAAATAAGCTTGAAGATGGTGAAGTTAAGATTTTTACCCGTAGGCTTGAAGAAGTTAGTGAGCAATTTCCTGATATTATTGAGTTTGTAAAAAAATATATTGATGCTAAAAGTTTTATTGTTGATTGTGAAGCTGTTGGTTATGATTCTGTGAATAAAAAATATAAAACTTTTCAAAATATCAGTCAAAGGATTAAAAGAAAATATGAAATTGAGAAATTAATTAAAGAAATTCCTGTTGCTTTGAGAATTTTTGATGTAATTTATTATAATGGAAAGAGTTATTTAGATAAAAGTTATGAAGAAAGGCGAGGATTATTAGAAAAAATAGTTAAAGAAAAAGACTGGGAAGTTTTACTTGCAAAAAGAATTGTGACTGATAATCTTGAAGAAGCTGAAGAGTTTTTTAGAGAAGCCCTTGATGATGGACAAGAAGGATTAATGGTTAAAGGCCTTGATAAATTGTATAAGCCTGGTGCAAGGATTGGTTATGGGGTTAAATGGAAACCTATTGATAAGGATTTTGATTTAGTAATCACTGGTGCAGAATGGGGAAATGGTAAAAGAGCTGGTTGGCTTACTAGTTTTGATGTTTCTTGTAAAGATGAAAATGATAATTTATTAGAAATTGGAAAAGTAGGAAGTGGTATAAAAGAAAAATTAGACGGAGATTTAAGTTTTGAAGAACTAACAGAATTATTAAAACCACTAATCACAAAAGAACAAGGAAAACACATTCAAGTAAAACCAGAAATAATAGT
>JAEWUG010000049.1 GCA_023397215.1 Nanobdellota archaeon
GGACAGAATAGAATTGTTAAACTTGGAGAAAGAAAAGCAAAAATTCTTAGAGGAAGAGGGGGAAATACAAAAATTATTTCTTTTAAGGGAAATATTGCAAATGTAAATGTTAATGGAAAATCTAAAATTGTTAAAATCTTAAATGTTGTTGAAACACCATCTAATATTTTTCTTGCTAGACAAAATATTTTAGTTAAAGGTGCAATTATTGAAACTGAAATAGGTAAAGCAAAAATTACAAATAGGCCTTCTCAAGAAGGACAAATTCAAGCAATCTTGATTGAGAAAAAAGATTAGTTTATACAAATATTTTAATAGTTTTGTTTCTGTTTTATATTTAATATGTTTAAAGAAAATAGTCCTTTATATTCTTCTGATATTGTTAGAGAAAGTGGAGAAAATGTAATGTATATTAATTATCTTGGTGCTAATTATGTGCCTGATCTTGCTAATTATTTTGATGTTATGGCTAGAACCATTGATCTTTTAATGGAAGATTCTAATATTAGTAGAATAGTTTATGTTCAACAAAGAAATTATAGTCATAATTTTGAACAAGTGAATATGTTAATTGAAGTAGCACAATTATATGATTTTTTCACAAAACAAGAAAAAATTATTTCTGTGGAAGTTTTAGAAAAATTAGGATATTTTTATGAAGAAGCTTACTCTTTTTTGAACTATATTATTAATGAAGTTTTAAAAGGAGATCCTATTAGGGCATATAGAGAGTTAAAAGGAGCTTTATTTGAACAAAGAGCATTATCTGAGAAGGGTTATGATAATCTTAATTATTTGAGATTATTAGAAAAAATAATTAGTTCTTTTGAAAGGTTAATATTAATCCAAAAAGCAAAAGAATTATTTAATAATTTTAAAACAGGAGATAGAGAAATTTATTCTGAATTTTTTAGACCAGATATTATGCCTAATTTTACATTTACTCGAATGATTGCAAGTTTACCAAAGGGTGCAGAAATAATCAAAGAATATGAAATTGCAAAAGATTATGATAAAAGTGTTGTAACAATTTTTAAAGAGCCAAATAAGACTAAATTATATTATCATTTAATACCTCCTGAATATAATTTGAGTGAAGATTTTCATATGCTTCTTAATTTAGCAAGAAATGTGTTAATTGAACATAAACCTACTCAAGAAGAATTTAATGATAGTGAAAGAACAAGAGGAGTTTTTTTGAATGTTAGTAAAGATTTATTGAGAGATTTGGCAAATAATAAAGGAATTAATTTATCTTATGATGATTTAAATTTATTATCCAATATACTTGTTAGACATACTATTGGTTTTGGTGTTTTAGAAGTTCTTTTAGAAGATGAATCATTACAAGATTTAATGATTAATGCACCTGTTAGTTTAACTCCGGTTTTTGTAAGACATAACGATTATGGAGAATGTGTTACAAACCTTATTCCCTCAAAAGAAGATGCTGATTCTTGGGCAACTAAATTTAGAATGAGTAGTGGTAGAGCATTAGATGAAGCAAATCCAATATTAGATACTAATTTAGAATTACCAAATTCAAGTTCAAGAGTTGCAATAATTCAACAACCATTAAGTAATGGAGGACTTGCTTATACTTTAAGAAGACATAGAAATAAACCTTGGACATTACCTTTATTTATGAAAACAAATATGATTAATGGTCTTGGTGCAGGTTTATTAAGTTTTATTATTGACGGTGCTAGAACATTATTAGTTGCAGGAACTAGATCAAGTGGTAAGACATCTTTACTTGGAAGTTTATTATTAGAAATTATGCCTAATTTAAGGATTATAACAATTGAGGATACTTTAGAATTACCTGTTGGAGAAATGCGAAAATTAGATTATGATATTTTGAGTATGAAAGTTAGAAGTTCTTTAGGAGGGGAAAGTAATGAAGTTGATGCTAGTGAGGGAATTAGAGCAAGTTTACGTTTAGGAGATTCTTCTTTAATAGTTGGTGAAATTAGGAGTGAAGAAGCAAAATCTTTATATGAAGCAATGAGAGTTGGTGCTTTAGCAAATGTTGTTGCAGGTACAATCCATGGTGGAAGTCCTTATTCTGTATTTGATAGGGTTGTTAATGATTTACAAGTACCTATCACAAGTTTTAAAGCAACAGATTTAATTATTGTTTGTAATCCTGTTAAATCAGTTGATGGTTTAAGTTCTTATAGAAGAGTTTTATCTATTAGTGAAGTTAGAAAACATTGGGAAAAAGATCCTTTAAGTGAGGGAGGTTTTGTAGATTTAATGAAATATGATGTTTATGAAGATAAATTAAAACCAACTGATGATTTAATAAATGGTGATTCTGAAATCTTAAAAGAAATTGCTGCGAATGTTAAAGGTTGGGCTGGAAATTGGGATGCTGTTTGGGATAATATTATTCTTAGACAAAAAATAAAAGAAGAATTAGTAAATGTTGCAACAAAATTAAATAATTTTGATTTATTAGAAGCAGAATTTGTTGTTAAATCAAACAATGCTTTTCATCAAATTAGTAATCAAATTAGTAGTGAATTTGGATTACCTAAAAGTGAAGAGGTTTTTTCAAAATGGAAAAAGTGGCTTGAGAAAGAGATTAAAATTTATCTTTAATTATTTTGCTTTTTTTGTTAATTGAACAGAAACTATTATTGCTATTATCATTGTTATTAAAAAACTAAACCAACTATTTGACCCTGTTTCTTCAAAAAAGCTCCAATTAATTGTCCAATGAAAAATATATGAAGATGTAGTAATAAATAATATAATCAATGTAATAACTATTAACCATTTTAACCAAGTTGCTTTTATTAAAAAGTCAAACGGCTTTTCTGACGGTAAAAAAGCTATAAGTATTAAAAATAAGAAAACTAAAAGAATTATAACTGTTACCCAAGATGTTGTTAAAGCAATGAAATCAACTAATTGTACTTCTACTATGAAAAAAATTGCAAATATAAAAGAAATTAATAGATTCACAATTTCTGCATCTCCTAATATCTTAGTCTTTTTTAGAATAGCATATACTACAATAAAAACTAAAAGAAAAGAAGCAATGGGTAAAAGTAATCCAAAAGGTGTTGTCATATTTATCCTGTTGTAGGTGTAGATGTTCTTGGTTTAGTTGTTAAGTAAATTATTAATACAATTATCCCTAATACAATTATTCCCCAGATATAATCCTTTAAAAAATATAATGGACTTGTTGTACTAAACCAATTATTCCAACTTGTTAATGCCCATAATACAATTGAAATTGCAATAACCCAACCAATCCACCCAACTTTTTTAATCCAGTCTTTAGTATCATTATCTTTATAATAAAAAAATCCTAAAAATATAATAATTACCAAAAAGATTGCAAGTCCTACCCCAAATTTTGGAAAAATATTTGCAAAAAAATAAGACACTGTATTAAATTGTAATGCTAATAATCCTATAGAAATTGAAATGATTACTTTTATCGCATTATTATCTCCTAATAATTTTGACTTTTCTAAGATAGCATAAACAATTGCAAAAATTAATAAGAAAGGTATAACATATGAAAAAAATCCAATATTATTCAGTTGAGTTACAATTTCTGATGTTGTAAAAGCCATATAAAAAAAAGAAGATTCTTGTTTAAATATGTTTTGGAATTAAAAGATATAGTTAACAATTGTAGGTATTATAATGCTACTCATCATTATTGTTCTATTACATTTTTCTTTAATTGTTATTAAACCTACTAATGTTGATGTAACAAGAATAATTAATCCTACAAACTTTGAAATTGAAATAGTTAAAAAAATGATAAGGATAATAATTGAATAATTTAATTTTTTGTAATCTATTTTATTAATATTTTTTGCGAATAATTTTGAAATATTTATTGTTAAAATTGATGCAAAAATTGTAGTAGCTAATATTGTTAAAAAAATTAAAAAAAGATGTTCTTTATTTAATGTTGTTATTTGGGAAATAAAATTAGCTAATCCTGTTCTTTTTTTATTAATTAAAAATAAAGTTAATATAGATGTAGATAAAACCAAAGTATTTATTGAACCAAGTAAAATTAAATATTGTTTTTTAGATTTATTTTTGTTTATTAATTGTCCAAATGTTGCTGCTTGACTTGCTCCAAGTCCAGGCAATATTGAACAAACTGGAGAGAGTAATAAAGTAGTTAATGTTGGTTTAATTAATTCTTTTTTAGATAACCTAATTTTTTTTATTTCTTGTTCAGGAGGTCTTGAATTATTCTTTGTTGAGATAATCATTTGGGATAATCCAAAAAAACCAGTTAATAATGGAAGTAATGGTTGGTTTAGATTTGCATTTAAAGAGATTAATCCTAAAATTGAAGATAAAATAATAATAATTAATGTTACTTCCCTTTTTTTAGAGTTATAAACGAGGAATAAAATAGTTAATATTAACAAAAGAGGAAAGAATACTTGAAGAGAATTATAAATTTTGAATAAACTAAAATAAAATAAGGGAAAAATAATTATTAATAAGATTATTGCAATAATTGAACCATATAAAGTATAAATTACAGCATTATGTGCCTTTTTATTTAATAAAAATTTGTGACCTGGGCTAACACCTAATAATGTATCTTGAGAAGGAGCTCCAAAATAAATTGTTGGAATAAAATCAATAAATGTATGTGTTAATGCTGTGGTTATAGAATACACTAAAAGGTAATTTATGTTTAGTTTTAAGTTTATTAAAATTAATAGGCTCATTATTAAATTAGTATGTATTCCAGGGATTAAGCCAGTGAAAGTTCCTGTAAATAAACCTAAAACAAAGGAAAAGATATAGAAAAACATAATTTGGTTTAATAATCTTTTTTTAAGAAACTTATTTTATATCTAGGATAATTTTTTTAATAAATAAATTTCATTAATTTTTATTTGTTCCTGATTATTATATATTTGCTTTTGCCCTATTATCTTTATTTGATCTTTTATTTTTAGATTTAAAAGATTGTTAGTAAAAATTACAAATTGGATATTAGTTTCTTCTAATTCAAGAAAAGTTATTTCTTCTTTTATTGTTATTTTTTTAATTAATCCTGAATAAGTTAATTCTTTTGTGTTATTTGTTATTATAGATAAAATTATTAAAAAAATAAATGCTGTTAAAATTAGTTTTGTATTCATATATTTAAGGCTTTTAGTTTTTCTTGAATTTCTCTTAATTCTCTATCTATTTGTGAGAATGGTGTATTTGGATCATATAATTTTAAGTTTGATTGTTTTGTTTTTGGTAATCTTTTTTCAAATTTTTCAAGCTCTCTTTTTAACTCTTCAAATTTTTTTCTGAATTCTTTTTTCTGTAAATCTTTTATTTTTTTTGTTTCTTCTATTTGTTTTAAATAAATTTGTGCTTTTTTTAGATATAATTGTGCTTTTAATCCTCTTATTTTATTCTCTTTGTATTTATCAAATAAAATAGGTACAAAAATTTCCTGTTTATCCTCTTTCATTTTAAAGTCTTCCAAAAATTTCTTTGTCTATTTGTACTAAAAAATCTTTAATTTGTTTTGAATCTTCTTTCCAATTGTTTAATTCTCTTTCTTCTTTTTCTTTTATTTCTTCTAATGTTTTTATTATTTCTTCTAGCTCATTTAATCTTTGGTTTATTTTTTCGAATTGTTCTTTTGATTCATTAAATTTGTCTATTCTTACAAAAAAAGGATGATCTTCTTTTTGTTGAGTTGGACTTAATTCTGTTGTTGTAGTTGGTATTCTTTTTTCAGGAGATTCTTCTTTTATTGGATTTGAGAAGGGGTTATAATTTGGATTAATTTGAGGTGTTTTAATTGTTTGAATATTAAATTGATTATTATTTTCATTTTGAATAGGTTGTGTTTGTCTTGGTTGAATTGGTGGAACTTCAAAAGCATTCTTTTTTTGGTCTTGTTTAATCTCTTTTTCTTTGAATAAAGCCATAATTCTAAATTCCTTTTTTAATTTAAATATATTTGTTGTAACTTTTTAGTTAATCTTTATTTTATCCTTAATTCAACAATATCTTTGTCTTTTAAAACATGATCTAATCCTACTGTTTGTTCAAGAAATTTTGCTGAAGGTCCTGTTATTTTTGCAATTTTAATCTTTTTTGATAAACCCTTTAAAATTTTTTCAGCAACATCTGAAACTTTTGATCCTTGTCGTAAAATTAATGGGTTTTTAGATGGCTCTTTAGAAGGTTCCTTTGTATAAATTCGAATTATTGGAAATGTTTTGAATATTTCTTTTTTTAATTCTTCTAGCTGATAATTATTTTCTTTTTTTGAAAAGAATAAAAAATGAATCTTATTATACTTTGATTTTATTGTTTCTTTAAGTTTTCTTTTTTCTTGATCTGTTAATAAATCTATTTTATTAAAAATATATATTTTTTTAGCATTACTCTTTTGTATAAATTCTTCTATTTTTTTTATTTGTTCTAAATGGTCAATAATTATTAATAAAGTATCTGTTGTGTTTATTATGGACTTATTTTGATTTGGTATTGGAGCATCATCTATTATTTGAATTTGAGTATCTTGATAATTAAAAGTTCCAAGTCTTGGTTCATATGTTGTAAAAGGATGAGGAGAAATTTTAGTTTCTTGATTTGTTAATCTTTTAAATATCGTGGATTTTCCTGTATTTGGATAACCAACTAAAACACATTGTATTTCAGCCTTTTTGATTCCTTGTTGATTTGACTTTCCTTGTTTTGATTGTTTATTTATTTGTTCTCTTAATCTTTTTTGTCTTGTTTTTAATTGTGCTAACATTTTTTCAGCACCTTTATGCTTTGGACATTCTTTTATCATTATATCTAAACATTTCATTTTTTCTTCTAATGTTGTAGCTTTAAGAAAATCTTCTTCGGCTCTTTGATAAAATGGTGATTGATTAGTTGATGCCATATTTTAATTATGAAAATGTTCTTTAATTATTTTTTCTTTAATTTTCAAAAGATTTAAATAAATTTGTTTAAATTATTTATTATGGATGGTTTTTTTTATACTCAAGAATTTTATATTTCTGTTGGTTTGGGAATTGTTGGTTTAGTCTTTTTAGTTTTTTTAATCTTTTTAATCTTTAAAAAACCTAAACCAAATAAATTTGATCCTGTTAAACCAAAAAATATTTCTTCTAATAAGAATATTGAAAAGAATTCTATAATTAATAATAGAACTAATATTTTACAAGCTCCTAAAAAATATCAAAGAAATTCTTTTAGATAAATAAATTTATTAAATCTTTATTCACTTTTTTATATATGAAGGTAGGAATATTATTTAGTGGTGGAAAAGATTCTGTTTATTCAGCACTTCTTGCAAAAAGACAAGGTTTTGAAATTTGTTGTTTAATTAGTTTGATTAGTGAAAATAAAGAAAGTTATATGTTTCACACACCAAATATTAGTTTAACAAAGTTTCAAGCAAAAAGTATGAATATTCCTCTTATAATAAAAAAAACAAAAGGAAATAAAGAAGAAGAATTAAATGATTTATATGATATTTTAAATAAAACTAAAAAAAAATATTCTTTAGATGCTATTGTTTCTGGTGCTGTTTATTCTGTGTATCAATCTAGTCGAATTCAAAAAATTTGTAATGACTTAAAATTAATTGTATTTAATCCTTTATGGCAAATAAAAGAAGAAGATTTATTAAAAGATCTAATTAAAAATAATTTTGAAATAATTTTGAGTGGTATTTTTGCTTACCCTTTAAATAATTCTTTCTTAGGTATGAAAATAGATGAAAATTTTATTAAGAAATTTAGAAATTTAAATCAGAAATTTGGTATAAGTATGATTGGAGAAGGTGGGGAATTTGAAAGTTTTGTTTTAAATTGTCCATTATTTAATAAACGATTAATTGTTGAAAGTTTTCAAGATTTTTGTGATTCTGAAAATTCTTGTATTAGAAAAATAAAATTAAAGGAATCTATTAAATGAAAAAAGTTTTGGTTGTTAGTCTTTGTAAATATGAATTACATGAATCTGAATTTGTTCGTCCTGTTTTAAATATTTTAATTGATAATTGTATAAATTATTCTTTTAAAAATTATAAAGATATTAATTCTGATTTAGTAGAATATTTTGATAAGATTATTCTTTGTGGAACAGGTCTTTTAGATAATGATTTTTTAAATAATTTAAATAATTTTAATTGGATTTTAAATTATAATGGTGATATTTTAGGAATTTGTGCGGGTATGCAAATATTAGGTCTCGTTTATGGTGGTAATTTAAAGAAAAAAACTGAAATAGGTTTTTATTCTGAAGAATTTAATTTTAATTTTTTAGGTTTAACTGGAAAAAAAGAAGTTTATCATTTACATAATAATTATATTTGTGACTGGGAAAAAATTGGTTTTAAAGTTTATTCAACTTCAAATATCCCTCAAGCAGTTAAACGTAATTCTTTTTATGGGGTTTTATTTCATCCTGAAATAAGAAATAAAGATTTAATCTTAAATTTTTTAAAACTTTAAATAAGAATCTTTAAATTCTCTTTTGTTTTTACTTTTTTATGGATTTGACTTTAAAGATAAAAGAAAAAAAAGAATTTAAGAATTTACCTGACGATATTATTACCTTTGTTTTAAATGAATTTAAGAATTTAAAGGATGAATCTGAAATAATTAAAAAATCTAGAGAAAAATTAAGAAAATATTTTGGTGTTTTTTTGACAAATAAAATTGTTAAACCAAAAAATATTTTAGACTTTGATTTAATTTTAAATTCTCATATTTCTAGTTCAAAAAGAAATTATAATCTATTTTATTCTGAATTATTTAATTTTAATTTTAAAAATTTTGATTGTATTTTAGATTTTGGTTGTGGTGTTAATGGGTTTAGTTATCCATACATCCAAAAAAAATTAGGAAATGTAGAATATATTGGTTTTGATGCTAGTTTTGATGTTGTGAAAAATACAAATCTCTTTTTTGAAAAGAAAAAAATTAATAATTGTCAATGTTTTCATAAAAGTCTTTTTAATTTGAATGATTTAAACTATTTTTTTAAACAAGATAAAAATCTTTGTATTTTTTGTTTTCAAGTCTTAGATGCTTTGGATAAAATAAAAACAAATTTTTCGTTAAATTTTTTAAAACACTTAAAATTATTAATGAAAACAGATGATGTGATTATTCTTAGTTCTCCTTTGGAAAGTATTAGTGGCAAAACTCATTTTAAGATTAAGAGAAAAAAATTATTAGATTTTATTAATTTAGAATTTATAATTTTAAAAGAGTTTAATTTATATAGAGAACATTTTTTGATTTTAAAACCCAAACTATTAAAAACTTAATTTTTTTCTTTTAATTATGGTTCTTTTTAATAAAACTACATTAAAAAATGGTTTGAGAATTCTTTGTGAAGAAAGAGAAAGTGATATTTCTACTATTATGTTTGCAGTACCTTATGGAGCAATGTATGAAGAAAAAGAGGAGAAAGGTATTGCCCATTTTATCGAACATTTGTGCTTTAAAGGTACAGAAAAAAGAAATACTAAAGAAATTGCTAAAACATTAGAAAAATATGGTGGTGAATTAAATGCATTTACACATGAAGAAATGACTGCATATCATGTTAAAATCCCAAATGAATTTTTAGAAATTGCAATTGATGTTTTAAGTGATGTTTTTTTTAATCCAATTTTTCCAAAAGAAGAAATTGAAAAAGAGAGAAATGTAATATTAGAAGAAATAAAAATGTACTATGATAATCCTAGAGCTCATTGTTATGAAAAAATTAAAGAAAATTTATTTTCTGAACCTTATGGATTATTTACTGCTGGGAGTGAAGAAAGTTTAATAAAAATTGATAAAGAAAAATTGATAAAAAAACATAGAACTATTTATTGTCCTGAAAATTGCATTCTTTGTGTTGTTGGAGGAAATAAATTTGAAGATGTAGTTAATATTTCAAATAAATATATTTCTTCAATTGAAAGAAAAGGAGAAAAATTAAGAGATATTTCTATTGAAAAAAGAAAAAGAAATAATTATGAAAATCGAAATAATTTATCTCAAGCAAATCTTTGTTTAGGAATTCATTTTCCTTCTTTTTCAAATGAATTAAGATATTCTGCAGAAATATTTAATATGATTTTAGGTGTTGGTATGAGCAGTAAACTATTTAGTGAAGTTAGAGAGAAGAGAGGTTTAGTTTATGGTATAAGGTCTGAACTTGATTTAGGAAGGAATTATGGTTATATGGTTATATGGGCAGGATGTGATAAAAAAAATATAAGTGAAGTAATTAAAATTTCTAAAGAAGAATTTGAAAAAATGAAAGATATTAATGAACAAGAACTAGAAGATGCAAAAATTCAATTAATTGGGAGTAGAAAGGTTCATAATTCTGGTTTAAATGAAGTAGCTATTAATCTGATTATGGAAGAATTTAATTCTAATGCTAAGAATTATTATGAATATGAAAAGAAAATTAATAATGTCAAAAGAGAAGAAATAAAAAAATTATGTACTAATTTGGACTTTGCGAGTTATTATTTAATTTAATTGTTTATTATTTCTAAAAATTCTTTTGTTGTTTTGTCATCTAAAACTTTTTCTAACTTTGTTTGATTTTGGTTTATTATATTTTTTATTGTTTTAAATATTTTAATTAATTCTTTTGATTTTTTTACTCCTATATTTGGGAAACCTTGTAAAATATATTCTTTTTTTTCTTCTATTGTTTTTTTATTTTTTAAAATACGAATAGAATATTGTTTTTTTGTTTTAGTTAATATTTTTATTAAAATCTTAGATGTTTCTAATTCATTTAATGAATATATAATAGGAATTTGATAACTTACACTAATGGATAAAATTAATCCTTTTATTTTTTTAATTTTGTCTTGGTCTAAATCATTAATATTTCCCTCTAGAATTAAAATTTTTTTTGGATATTTTGTTAAATTTATTAATTGATTCATTAATCTTTTTGAATAAAAAGAAGATAAAAAATCATTAAGTGTTTTTCGTTCAATTATTAAGTCTGAAATCAAATAATCTCCTATCTCTAATTTTTCTTTTTGATAAGGGATTTTTTCTTTGATTAAATAGACTGGAACAAGAGAATTTTTTTCTCTGGTATCTATTATTATCTTTGAAGTATAAATTTTATTTTTTGGTTTTGAATTATTAAAAATATCTTCTATCATCTAAAGAAAATTTCTTTTCTTTTAAAAAATTAATAATATTTTTAGGATAATTAAAATAAAGTTTTTTGTGTTTGTTTTTCCTTATTAAACATTTCTTTTTGTATCTCTCCAATTGCATTATGCATTTTTTTTTCTTTATTAAAAGAAGCATAATGATATATTTGGTCTTTAGTATTTTTTGTGATTAATATTTTCAATTCTCCTGGGTTTAATCTTGCTGTTCTTCCTGCTCTTTGAATTTTTCTAATTGCTGATGGAACAGGTTCATAAAAAATCACCATTGAAACTTCTGGAATGTCTAAGCCTTCTTCTCCAATAGATGTTGAGATTAATACATTTAATTTACCTTCTTTAAAGTCTTCAATAATTTGTTTTTGTTCTTTTTGTTTTAGTCCTGTTGACTCTCCATAAGAATTTTGTTTAATTGCTTGCCCAACAAAAATTCCAGATTTAATATTTGGTATTTTATTTAATTCTTGATTAATCTTGTTTACTGTTTCCCTAAATTGAGCAAAAATAATTATCTTTGATGTTGGGTTTTCAGAAATCTTGCTTGTTATTTGTTTTTTTAATTCTTCCAATTTTGGATGTTCTTTTGAAATTGTTAAGCTTAGAGAGTATGCTTTTGTAAATCGTTGGTCTTTTGTTATTTGTTGAACTGCTCTTGATTGTTTTTCAGACGCTTGTTTAAATAACCCTTTAATATATTCAATAAAAGAGGTTAAAGTTTGAGTTTCGATTAAATCTATTGCATGTGATATTTTTAATGCTTGAGCACAAAGAGAAACCCCTTGCATTTTATTTCCATCTTTTGATTTTTTCAATTCTTGCATTAATCTTGACTGAAGTTTTAAAATTTGAATTTTATTTGTTGGTCCAAATATTAATTTTCTTTCTTTTAATTGTTTTATTTTTTCAGAATAGATTTCTTCTAATAACATTTTTATTTCTAAAAATTCTTTAGGAAAGTCAACTTCTATTTTTTCAAAATCAAGTTCTTGAAGATATTTTTTTACATCTGGTGAATCTCTTGTTCTTATTTCTACTGATTCGATTGATAAATTATCACATACTTCTTTTATTGTTTTTTTATCTCCGCCTGGTGAGGCTGTTAAAGCTAATATTCTTGGATTTTGAGCTTGTATTCTATAAATTTTAGTAACAATATTATATGCATAATTTTTCATACATCTATGGGCTTCATCAACAATTAATAAAGAAACTTCTTCAAGGTCATATAATTTTTTTTTAAGATCATTTGCAATACATTGGGGTGTTGAAAAAATAAATTCTGCTGTTTTCCATATTCTTTTTCTTTGGTCTGATTTTGTTTTTCCAGTGAATAATTGCATGTCTGCCCAGTCTTCGGGTAAAACTTTTTTAAAAGAATTGATATGTTGTTCTATTAATGGTTTAGTTGGTGCTAAGATAAGTATTTTTTGTAAAGGGTATTTTTTGAATCTTTCAATTGCTAGCATTATTGCTATTAGTGTTTTTCCAGTTCCTGTAGGCAAGATTACTAATGTATTTTTTTCTTTTGCTGTGTTTAGAATACTTGTTTGATAATCTCTGGGTTTTAAAGATATTTCATTCATTTATAAAAAATGTTAAAAGGGTTTATTAAGATTCTTAAAGAAGTTCTTCTTCAACAGGTAAATCTTCTCTTCTTTCTAACGGGATTGCATTTTTACTGATAATTACAATATCTCCAATTGCTTTTATAAATTGTTGAGGAACTACAATACCTCTTGCACCTGCTAATAAACTAATTATTTCTGCATCTTTTGCTACAATTCTCCAACCATCAATTCTATTCTCTGTAATTGTTAATTCATCCACTTTACCAAAGAATTCCCCATTATCAATATAAACTTGTTTATCAATAACATCTCCTAACTTTTTTATATTTAACATACTTATTTTTATTAGTCTTTATTTAAATATATTTCTATTTATTTGAATATAATTTTAACTAAATTAAGTAATCAAATAAATTGAATCCGAAAAAAGATATTCCCATGTAATTTAAAGCTATAATACTAAATATACCTAGTAATAAAAGCACAAAGAAGATTAATAAAATAACTTTTGCCTTTGACATTTTTTTCTTTGTCTTTTGAGGTTTTTCTTTTTTATTGTTTTCAGGTTCTGGTATTTTCCATTTACCAATTTTTTCTAAATCTTTTCCAAAGTTTTCATCTGATTTAGATCCTGTTACAAATGTCAAAGCTTCATTAAAATCTTCTTCAGTATAACCCTTGGAAATTATTTCTTTTTTAAGTCCTTCAATAGGATATTTATCTTTATAAGAATTCAAATAATCTATAATAATTTGATTTACCATTTGTCACCTCTTAAATTAAGTACTCTTAAGAATTATTTAAAGTTTACTATTTTTATTTTTAAGTTGTATTATTATTATTTTGTCTCTTACTACTTAATATTACCCAAACAATTAAACCAATAACTATAATTAAAAAAAAGAAATTTAAAAAAGAACTTTCTCCTATATTTCCAAACCAACTAGACATTTTGTCATATAAACTAGTTACACTTAAAATAACACCAATAACAAAAATTCCAACGAGTATTCCTATTCCTGTTTTTAATTTACCTGGTAATCCATTTGATAAATCTCCATAAACAAATCCAAATAATATCATAAATAATAATAATGCTGCAACACCTACTGCTAACCAAGGCATAAATTCTATAATAATATCTCTTGGTCCTGGGAATGTAATTAAAATTAGACCTATTAAAAG
>JAEWUG010000018.1 GCA_023397215.1 Nanobdellota archaeon
TTATCCATGGATGAAAAAGAGCAATTTTCTTATTCATTTTTCCTCATAATTTTTTATTAAAACACTACTTTGTCTTAATTGTGGACAAACTCCATCAACCATTTTAATTCCATATTTTTTACAAACAGCAGATTCTGGAACTTCATAATTATGCCTATCCCCACCATTTGCAAAGATATCTGGTTTTATCATCTCTAAAGTCTTACAAACACTCCTATCTTCATCAATACTCAAGACCACTTCATCAACCCATTTAATTGCTTTTAAAATTTCAACTCTATCTTCTTCACTCATAAAACTTTTACCTTTCTTTAAAATAGCTTGTTTATCATTATTAACAATAACAATTAATTCGTCACCTAATTCTTTTGATTTTTTTATATATTCTAAATGACCAACATGCAAAGGATCAAAATAACCAGAAATACAAACCCTTACCATAATTAAATTAAGAAAACACCCTATATAAAGTTTATTCAATTTAATAAAACAAATAATCTAATTGAGCATATTTATCTATAAATTCATTAGAATAAAACTCTTCAACTAATTTTGAATCTTGAGAAGCTTCACTAACATTCCAAATTTTAATTGGACCTCTAAATCCATTAAGATAAATAAACTCATCTACAATACTAACATTTTGTATTTTCAAAGATTTAACAACACTATCATATTCTTCATGAACTAACTCAACATTAGGATAATTTCCAAAAGCATCATCTAAAAGATATAATTGAGCAAATAAACCATCTTTCACTTTAGGACTTAAATAAATTAAAGCACCCATTGGATCAACTGAATATCCTAATTCTCCAGCATTTAAACTTGGAATTATTTGAACAACACTATCAACACCACTCTTAAAATCAAATAATTCATTTTCAATATAAACATATCTTAAAGGAAGCATAATTTGATTACCATTATAATAATAAACTCCATAAGGTTGATTCAAAGATTCTTTAGTTCTATTAAATATAACACCAATTAAATAAGATTTATATGTTGGATTTCCTAATGAATCATAACTTGGACCAGGTAAAAAAACCTTTTGACCATTTAATTCATAAATAATATCAGAATCAACAACCCCACTTACAATATAAACACTAATTGTTTCAGTTTTAGTTTCTTGAGTTTGTTTTTCATCAACAGCACCAACAGGAATAACACTCAACCTATCCCAATTTTCATCACTACCAATTTTAGAATAAGCAGTATATTTACCTAAATCAGTTTGATCAATTAATAAATAATTTACATTCATACTCTTAAAATAACTTAAAGCACTATCAGGATTTGGAGTTGTCAAAACATATCTACCAATATTATGATTACCATTAGTAACACTCTGAAAATGACCTCCATCTGAAACAGTTCTTCTCTCACCCAATGTCTGAACCCAATAACCATAATCCCACCAATGTGCAAATACAGAATCACTATCAGTATTATTCCTAACCCAGCTCATTGCATTTTGCCATTGATTATCTGCAGAAGGAGTCACATAAGCAGAATTTAAATTTGCAGAAGCATAAGAATTATATATAAAAACTAAACTAAAAATGAAAAAGAATAAAAAACTAAGACCTAAAATAATTTTTAAAACTTCATCTTTAGATTTTCTCCAATATGAAAAAACTTCAAATAAAAAATAACCTGCAAAAAAAGTCATAAAAGGAATAATTGAAAAGAAAACTCTCACAGCAGACCTTCCTGAAACAATAGTAAAAAACATAATACTAAATAAAAAACAATTCATTCGACTAATATAAAAATCACCTTTCAAATACAACCAAATAAAATAAATAAAAAAACCAATTAAAGGAACAAAATAAAATAAATAACTAATAAAATTCTCACCATTAAACAAACTAGTACTAGAATATTTTGAGAAAATAATTCCACAAATCATTAAAGTATAACTAAACAAAAAAATAAACTTATGTTTTTTTTCTTTTATTTCTTTTGCAATATTTATTCCTAAAAAAAGAATACCCAATAAAAACATCCAAAAGATCAAAACACCAGAATTACTAATCCAATCAGAAACAAAAGGCTGAGCATTTTCAGCAACAGTTAATCCAACTCTACTTGTTCCAAAAGGATATAAAAGTTGATATGTAACATCTTTAATTAATTTTACAGGATTTTTACCAATTAAAAATAAACCAATAAAACCTAGAATAAAACTAATAACAAAACTATAAACTAAACTATAATTCTCTTTAAAATGATATTTCTTCAAACTATCAGCAAAATAAATCAATATAAAATCAATTAAACAAACAATTAAAACAAAAAGAGTCAAAAGACCAGTAGAACTAATAAATTGATTAATAATAGATAAAACAGAAAAACCAAAAACAAAACCAAATATTAGAATAGATAAAATCCAATTAAAATAAAATAATAAAAAATTAATTAAAAAACCATTCTTAACTCTTTCTTCTTTAGTCTTAAAAATCCAAATTAATAAAAAACAAATAGGAATAATAATTAAAAAAAATCTAAAAACACCAGTCCACATACCATAAGTTAAGATACTAAAAAAACCAAAAACAAAACCAAAAAAACAATTCTTTAAAATTTCTTTTTTTTCAGATTTAACCTTTGAAAGAATCAAACCAAAAATAGCTAGACTCAAAATAAACATAAACATACCAGGAATATCATGGTCATAAAAACCAGCCATCCCTCTATATAACATTGAAGACGAAAAAGCAATAAAAGAACTTGAAAATAAAGCAATCCATTTATTCTTAGTTAAAACATACGAAAAAATAAAAAAGGCAACTAAAAACAAGATAAAAAATATACCAGGAAAAACAACACTCACAAACCTAATACTAACATCACTATCAAAGATTTGCCAAACCTTCCAAATAAGAATATTAACTTTAAAAAAAAATTCATGATGCCAAGATGTTTCTCCAGACGGAGAATACCTAAATTCGTCATAATCAGGTAAAGAATAATCATTTTCAATATAAGTCTCAGTCATCCTCAAAAAATAATAAGGATCAAGAGCTGTAGGAATATATTCTCCAGTTGTTTCATCAATTAATAAATCAAGATTATTAAATCTAATAACAGAACTAAAAGAAAGAATAATTAAAAATAAAACAAGAACAAAAGCCCATTGAAATTTATTATCCAAAATAACACTTTTCACCTTCTTAACATAATCTTGATTTTTAAAATCCATATTCAACTAAATAAAATCTCTTTTAAAAACCTTATCAAAAACTATTCGCAACTAATACACCAAATTTTTTTATCAAAAACAACAAAAGAATTTTCAACCTGACTAACAACAGACTTTGTTCTTTCAACTAAAACAGGGTATTGATAAAGAACACCTTGTTTTTCTAAAATTCTTAAACAAAAATTTATTTTTTCAAAACCCTTATTAAACAACCAACGAGCACAAAAAGGCCTTGACTTATAATTTTCTTTAATAAACTCTAAAATATTTCTAGCATCTCTATCTCTCACTAAAGAATCACTATTTAACCTATAAATCCCACCAGGAACACCCTCATAAATCTCTCCACTTCCCATTGTAACAAAAGGCTCAACAGCAAAAGCACCACTTAACTCATTAGAATTATTATTTTTATAATTAGGAATAACAAGACCAGTATGAATCAAATCCTTACCCAAACCATGCCCACACAAACTATTCACAAGAGTATAACTAGAATCATTTTCTACATTAAATTTATTCAAACAAGAACTCGCAATCTCCCCAACATCTTTAATTTTAGAACCAAAAATCAAACCATCACCAACTTCCTTTAGAATTTTTTTGTTTAATTCAATCATCTCTTCAAATCTATTGTCATCACTAAAATCAAAACAAATAGCATTATCACAAATAAATCCATCAACACAAACACCAAAATCAACTTTCAACAAACCAGAAACAACATTCTCGTCACCAACAACAGGAGTATAATGTGCAGCAATCTCATCAATACTCAAATTCACAGGAAAAGCAACTTCACCACCAAGTTCTTTAATCTTATTTTCAATAGCCTCAGCCAAATCAAACAACTTCATACCCTTTTTAACAAAACCTCTAATAAATTCCTTAGTTTTAATAACAATCTCCCCAGACTTCTTATAACATTCAAACTCATATTCATCCATAATAAACCAAAAATAAAACAATATATAAAAGTTAGCTTCTAAAAAAATAAAGTAAATATTTTAAAAAATTCCAACCTCCAGTTTTTGGATTTATTATACTTAGGCAATGCAAATAAAATAGAACAAGTTTTTCAAAAAAAGAAAAATATTTATTCAAAAGAACTCTTAACTTCAGATTTTTGGATTGACTATCATCTAGGTAACGCAAATAAAATAGGGAGGGTATTTCAAATAAATAAAACTTAGTCAAAAGAACTCTTAACCTCAAGTTTTTGGATTTACTATCATTTAGGCAACACAAATAAATTAATAGGGTGGGTATTTCAACTTTAGTTGAAAACAAGTGGGAAAACTAAATCCAAAAACAAGAGAAACCAATTAAATCCAAAAACCACAAAAAACCTTAAGCACCAAAGAAATTCCTAAGACCAGGATTCATTTCCAATGCATATTTTTGAGCAATATTTTGATAAAATTGATATACAATCATAATAGCTAATAAAATAGCAGTACCGCCAACCAAAGCTCCAAA